>JANNJX010000207.1:0-11980 GCA_031396005.1 Burkholderiales bacterium | reverse complement strand
GTCAACCGCACGCTCGACATCGGCGGGCCCGACAACATCAGCAACCGCGACGTCGCCGCGATGTACGCGCTGCGCTCGCACCAGGGCCGCGTCTTCCATCCGCCGCAGGCCGTGGCGCGCGTCGCGGCGCAGCTGCTGCGGCCTTTTCACGACGGCGTGGCGCGCGTGCTCGACGCGGCTGCAGTGCCGGACGACGATTGGGACGAGACCTTCGATCCGCGCGCACTCCTGGCCGAGTTCCCGCGCGAGATGATGACGGTGGAGCGCTTCGTCGACGAGCGCGTGCGCGACTGGCGGCGCTCGCGCGTCGGGCGGCGGTAGCGCGGCAACTGCAAGCCCGACCGCTGATCAGCGTCGCTCGGCGCGCGCTTCTTCCAGCAACCACAGCACGCGCCGCTGCACCATGCCCGTCGTCGTCAACGGCAGCGCGTCGATGAACACGATCTCCTTCGGGTACTCGTAGGGCGCGAGGCGGCCGCGGACATGCTGCTGCAGTTGCTCGATCAGCGCGTCGTCACCACGAAAGCCCGCGGCGAGCACGACATACGCCTTGACCACCGCGCCGCGGTCTGCATCGGGCTTGGGCACAACTGCGGCGTTGGCCACCGCGGGGTGTTTGACCAGGCAGTTCTCGACCTCGCTGGGCCCGATGCGGTAGCCCGCAGCCTTGAACATGTCGTCGCTGCGGCCCTGATACCAGAGGTAGCCGTCGTTGTCCTGCACCGCCATGTCGCCGGTGCGGCACCACGAGTTGTCTGGGCTGCCGGTGAACTTGGCGCGCGTCGCGTCGTCGCGCTGCCAGTAGCCGAGGAAGAACACGGGGTCGCGGTGGCCGTGGATGTCGCGTCGGTGCACGGCCACGTCGCCGGCCTCGCCGCATGGCAACTCGCAGCCGGCGTCGTCGATGACGGCGATGCGGTGCCCCGGATACGCGCGGCCCATGCTGCCGGCGCGCGCCGGCCAGCCGGCTTGCACGCGGCCGCGCGCATCGACGCTGCGGCCGCAGTTGCCGACGATGTAGTTGATCTCGGTCTGGCCGAACATCTCGTTGACGGTGACGCCGAGGGCTTGTTTGCAGTACGAGAACACCGCGTCGCCGACCGCTTCGCCGGCGCTCATGACGGCTTGCAGCTTCAGGCCCGCGTGTCCCTGCGGTACGGCCTTCATCATCGCCTTGAGCGCCGTCGGAAAGAGAAAGCTGTGCGTCACGCCGTGCCGCAGCATCAACTCGAACGCACGCTCGGGGGCGAAGCGGCCGTTGAAGCCGACGATGCTGCCGCCGAAGTACAGCGTCGGCAAGAGCGCGTCCATCAGCCCACCGGTCCAGGCCCAGTCGGCGGGCGACCAGAAGCGGCCGGCGCGGTACGGGTACCAGTTCTGGCTGCAAACGAACCCGGTGAGGTTGCCGATCAGCGCGCGCTGCGGCATCAAAGCGCCTTTGGGCGGGCCGGTCGTGCCGCTGGTGTAGATCAGCACGGCGGGGTCGTCGGCGAGCGTGCGCACGGGCGTGATCGCTGCGCGTTGCGCGCGCAATGCCGCGTCCCAATCGACGCTGCCACGCCCCGCCGCCGCGCCGACGGCGACGATGTGTTCGAGCGCCGGGCATGCAGACGTCGCCGCGAGCAGCGCACAGGTCGCGCTCTCATCGACGATCGCCACCCGGGCTGCGCTGTCGGTCAGGCGGTACTGCAAGGCCTCGGGCCCGAACAGCATGGACAGCGGCATCGCCACCGCGCCGAGCGCACTCACGGCCATCTGCGCCACCGCCGTCTCGAAGCGCTGCGGCACGACGATGGCCACGCGGTCGCCGCGCGTCACGCCGAGCGCCGCCAGCGCTGCTGCGCAACGCAGCGCAGCGTCGTGCAGCGCGGCGTAGTCGTGCAGCACGACGACGCCCTGCTCGCTCTCGGTGACGATGGCGGTGGCGCGCGGCGTCCGTCGCGCCCAGCGCGCGCAGCACAGCTCGAACCAGTTCACCTCGCGCGGCACGTGCCACGTGAACTGCGAGTACAAGGTGGCGTAGCGATCAGCGTTCATGCGTCGCGTCGGTGTGTGGATAGAGCAGCAGCAATCATCACCGCGGGGAAGAAGACGAACGAATTCAACACCGCATCGAGCATCGCCAGCAAGACCACGACAACCAACAGCCACGGCAGCGCCTGCGGCGCTAGCGGATCGCCGCGCGGCGCCTGCCAAGCCACACGCGCCGCGGGCAGCAGCAGCGTGCTTGCGGACAGCAGCACGCCGACGAGGCCGAACTGGCCGAGCACCAGCATCGCCAGCCCCCAAGGCCGCGACGGCTGCGAGCGCCACCAGTCCCACTGCCCCGTGCCGACGAGCGGGCGCGCCGTGGCCAGCGGCAGCGCGCGCTGGTCTTGCGCAATGCGCCAGGTGAACGAGCCGCGGCCGACCGACTTGATGACGCCGACAACTGCGCGGCCGAGCGATGTGTCGTTGGCGATGCGAGCCACCGGCACCACGCCCGAGACGTAGACCGCGCTGACGAGCAGCAACGCTGCCAGCGCCCCCGCCACCATGTGACGCGGACGCAGCCGCGACGACAGCCACAACACGCCGGCGCCGAGCAGTGCCAGCGCTGCGCCGCCGATCGATTGCGCGGCCAGCGCCATCGCCATCACCACCCACGCCACCGGGCGCCAGCGCCGGTCGGTCGCGCCGCGCGACCACGCCAGCCACGCCGCGACGAGAGCGCACAAGCTGATCCACAGGCCGTACTGGTTGCCGTTCTCGAAGAAGCCGAGCGGACGCCAGCCGAGGTAGCGCTCGTTGCCGTCCTCGCGAAACGGATGCGGCTCGAAGAACCAGCCGTAAGTCTGCGCACCGGCCAGGCCTTCGGCCAGCGCAAACGGCAAACAGGCCAGACCCGCCAGCGCCAGCGCGCGCGCCAGCGCCGCCCGACCGTCGGCGCCGCTGCAATAGACGCGGCCGATCAACCAGGTCAGGCCCCAGGTGCCGAAGAGATACAGCGACGCCAGCGCACCGGCAGGCCGTGGCTCGCCGACGAATGACGATTGCAGCAGCGGCCACGCGCACCACGACAGCAGCGGCGCGTCGAACCACGACGGACGAAACGCACGCAACGCCGCGCGATCGAACACCAGCGCGCCGAGCAACACCATGCACGGCACCACCCAGGCCTTGTGCAGCAGCATGTCCGACGGCAACGCGCTGCCGAGAATCCAGAACGGATGGCCGTCCTGCCCGGCCTGCGATGAGCCTGCGGGAAACACACCCACCGGCGCAAACAACCAGCCGCCGAAGAACACGCCCAGCGCGGCTGTGCGCGGCGGAAGGACCTTCCACGCCATCGACGCGCCGGCCACCAGCACCGCCCAACCGACCCACAGCGCAGGCTGCATGTACCCTCCAGGTTCGCAATCATTGTCAGCGAGGATGTCGTTGGACTTGCCCTTTCAAACCAATCCGACGCAGGTGGCAGGTCTGCTGGCCTTTGCGGCATCGACGCTGGCGTGCGGCTGGGCCGCGCGCCGCCGACGCAGCAGCGGCTGGGCCGCGCTCGCCGCAGTGCATGCGGCGCTGTGGCTCGACATCCTGCTCAACACGCGGCACCGGCTGCACGACGTCGTCAACGCCGCGCTCGTCGCATCGGGGCTGTACGAATCTCGCGTCTGGCTGCAGGCGGCGCTGTTGCTGGCGCTGGCCGCGCTGACGGCCATCGCCTGGCGGGCGCGGCGCCGCGCCGGGCCGGCGGTGGTGGCCAGCGCGTTGTTGGTCGCGCTCGTGCTCGTCGAAGCAGTCTCGTGGCACGAGAGCGACCGCGTGCTCTACACCCACCTCGGCCCGCTGCTGCTGATCGCCTACGGCTGGCTGGCCTGCACAGCGGTGGTGGTGTGGTCGGCGCTGCGGCGCTGACAGCTACGTTTTTGCGCTGTGGCGCGGCGCAGACTTCATCACTTCGCAAACGCCGCCAGCCGCTCGCCGCTGATGCGGCAGATGCGCCAGTCGGGCATCACCGTCGCGCCCATGCTTTCGTAGAAGCGGATTGCGCGCTCGTTCCAGGCGAGCACGCTCCACTCGAAGCGGCCGCAGCCGCGCTCGACCGCCAAGCGGCCCAGGTGTTCGAGCAAGGCCTTGCCCAGGCCGGTGCCGCGCTGCGCCGGTTGCACGTACAGGTCTTCGAGATAGAGGCCGGGCTTGGCGAGAAAGGTCGAGAAGTTGGTGAAGAAGAGCGCAAAGGCGACGACGTGGTCATCGACGTCGCCGACGATGCATTCGGCCACGGGCTTGTCACCGAACAGATGCGGTGCCAGCGACTCGGTGCTGACCTGGCACAGGTGCGAGAGCTTCTCGAACTCGGCCAGCTCGCGGATCAGGCCGACAATGGCTGGCACGTCTTGCGGCTCGGCGGCGCGCAGGGTGTGAGCTTGTTTCATCATGCGGCGATTTTGCCCGCATGGCTTAATCGCGACATGAGTGAAGCATCGGTTTATCAGCCACGTCGCCAAGCGGCCTCGCGCTCGCTGCGCGTGCGCGGTCTCGACCAGCACTGCCTCGTCTGGGGCGACCCCGCTGCGGCCAGCGCCGAGCAGCCGTTGCTGCTGATGACACATGGCTGGATGGACATCGGCGCGTCGTTCCAGTTCGTCGTCGATGCGCTGGCAGCGCTGGAAGGCGATGCGCGTTGCATCGCAGCACCAGACTGGCGCGGCTTCGGCGGCAGCACGATGCCGGCCGGCACCGACAGCTACTGGTTCCCCGACTACCTCGGCGACCTCGATGCGCTCGGCGATGCGCTCTCGCCCGGCACACCGTTCGACCTGCTCGGCCACAGCATGGGCGGCAACGTCGTCATGGGTTATGCCGGCGTGCGGCCCGAGCGTGTGCGCAAGCTGATCAACCTCGAAGGCTTCGGCCTGCCAGCGACGAAGTCGTCACAAGCGGTGAAGCGGCTGGTGCAATGGCTCGACGAGTTGAAGACGCCGCAACGCCTGGCCCCGTACGCCGACGCGCAGGCCGTGGCCGCGCGGCTGATGAAGAACAACCCGCGCCTGTCACCCGACAAGGCGGCCTGGCTGGCTACGCAGTGGGGTGAGTTGCGCGATGACGGGAGGTGGCATCTGCGCGCCGACGCCGCGCACAAGCGCGCCAACCCGGTGCTCTACCGCGTCGACGAAGTGTTGGCGACGTGGCAGGCGATCGCCGCGCCGCTGCTGTGGGTCGAGGGCGCGAACACCGACATGACGCAGTGGTGGGGCGACCGTTACCCGCGCGCCGAGTTCGAGCAGCGCCTGGCGGTGGTGAACGGCGTGCGGCGCGTCATGCTCGACGATTGCGGCCACATGCTGCACCACGATCAACCGGAGCGGCTCGCCGAACGCCTCGCGGCTTTCCTCACTGGCTGAGCCAGCGCTGATGACGGGCCAGCGCGGCCAGCCCGCCAAACGTGGCGCAGTGCTGGCGCCGCGCGGCGGGCCACAGGCGCAGCAGCAACTCGGCCGTCGCCAGTGTGTCGGCAGCGGCCTGGTGGCGCACGGCGCAGACGATGCCGAAGTGATCTAGCCAATCGTCGAGCGCGCTTGCGCCGAGGCCGGGATGCAGCGCACGCGCCACCGGATCGAGATCGAGCCACGGGTTGTCCGGCACGCGATGCAGCTCGGTCTTCATCGCCCGCTCGATCATCGTCCGGTCGAAGGCGGCGTGAAAGGCGAGCAACGGCGAACGCCCGAGCCAACGCTCGAACGCGGCCAGCACGTCGCGCGGCGGCGCCCCCGTGCGCTGCGCCTGCACGCCGATGCCGTGGATGAGGATGTTGTCCTTGTCGGTGCTGGCGCTGTCGTGGTGAAGCACGGCCTCGAAGCTGTCGCGCAGCGCAATGCGCGGTGACGCCGCGTCGTCGTCGAACGTCACCGCCACTGCGGCGATCGTCAACAGCGCATCGTGGTGCGGATCCAGCCCGGTGGTTTCGACGTCGAGCACGACCCAGCGCTGCGCGTCGATGGCCCGAGTGGCGTCGGCGCCGAGGAGGCGCGACCACAGCGTCATGTCGAATGGTCCATCTCGATGCGTTGCTGCAAACGCCGCGCCACGCGCAGGCTTTCCTTGAGCAGGCGGCGGTCGATGTCGTTCAACGCGCTGACGTCGATCAGGTTCGGATTGCCGTCGCTGGCGTCCACGGCTTCGCGGCTGGCTGCCGCGAGCTGGACCTGCAGGCGCATCATCTGCAGCACCTCGAAGCCCTCGCTCCAGGCTTCGGACTCTTGCGGCGGCACGCGCATCGCGCGCGCCGCCGCTTCGAAGCGCGCGCGGGTGCTGGTGGCCGCGATGCCCTGCGCCAGCGCGAACAGCCGCGCCGCATCGACATAGACCGCGGTGCCGTGCAGTTTCAGGTCGATGACCTGCTGGCCGCCTTGCGTGTGGGTGTCGATGGCGCCGGTCCAGGTCAGCGCCGGGCCGTTGCGCAAGGCGTTGTCGGCCATCTGCTTCATGAAGCAGGCGTTGCGGCCGGCCTGCGCGCTGACGAGCTCGCGCATAGTCGTCACCAACGCCGCCGCGCCGGCCAGCGGGCGCACGTCGAAGTAGATGCTGGCGGCGAGCAGATCTTCGGGGGCGCCGTGGTCGATCCAGCTCGCGAAACGCGCCAGCCATTCGCCCTGCGTCAGGCAGCACTCGGGGTTGCTCGCCATGATGTTGCCCTTGCACAGCGGGTAGCCGCAGGCGTCCAGCGCCTCGTTGACGTCGCGCGCAAAGGCCAGCAGCGACGGCCGCTCGCGTTCGGCGTCGTCGCTGGTGAAGACGATGCCGTTGTCCTGGTCGGTGGCGATCGTCTGTTCGCTGCGGCCTTCGCTGCCGAAGGCCAGCCAGCACACGCGCGCGAGGTCGATGCGATGCTGCCCGGCAAGCAGCGTCACCAAGCGCTCGGTGAGCACGTCGTTCAGGTGGCTGATGAGTTCGGTGAGTTGACGGGCCTGCACCCCCTGGCCGAGCAGGTTGCGCGCGAAGCGACGGATGTCGGCGGCCACGTGTTGCAACGTCGGCACATCGGCGGCGGCGCGGATGGCACTGCTGACCTGCTTCATCGACAGGCGCTGCAGCGCAAACAGGTCGCGCTCGGAGAGGATGCCGACGACGCGCCCGCTGTCGTCGGCCACCGGCACATGGCGGATGCCGTGGCGCGACATCAGCAGCGCCGCGTCCTGCGCGGTGTGCGCAAGGCCCAGGCTGTGCACCGGCTGGCTCATCACGGCGCTGATCGGTGTGGCCAGCGCCAGGCCGGGCAGCGTGATGCGGCCGAGCACGTCGTGGCGCGTCAGGATGCCGATGGCGGCGCCGCTGTCGTCGTCGGCCACCAGCACCGAACCGATGCGCTTGCCGTGCATGGCCTGCAAGGCGTCGGCCAGAGGTGTCGCCGGCGAGACGGTGACGACGGCGCGGCGCAGCAAGTCACCGAGCGGTGTTTCGAGCGACTGTTCGGCCAGCGACTGCGATGCGTAAGCCCGCTGCAGCGCGCGCCGCGAGAGGTCGAGCAACTGCTGCACGCGGCGGTTCAGGAAGTCGGCGAACGGCGCGCTCTCGCCGGCCAGCGTGTGCACCGACGCAGCGGGCAGCGCCAGACAGAACGTGTCGGCCTCGGCGGTGTAGGTGGCGCGCACCGCGCGCTCGGCCATCACCGCGCCGATCGGAAACAGCTCGCCGGCCTCGACGGCGAAGCCGGCGCCGGCGTCATCGGCACCACGCCGCCCGCTGACGCTGCCGCGGCGGATGAACAGCAACTGCGTCACCACCCCGTGCGACGGCGTCAGCACCGCCTCGCCCGGTTCGAAGTAGCACTGCGTGCCCTCGACGACGAGGCGATCGACATGCGCCGGCACCATCTGCGCAAAGGGCGCAAAGCGCATCAGCTCGCTGCGCAGGTTGGTGACGAGACTGGGCGACGGCGTCATTGGCGAAGCATAAAAAGAAAGGGCCCCTTGCGGGGCCCTCCAGACGTTGCGGTCTTAACCGCGCTCAAACAAAGGGCCTCAAGCTTTGCCCAGCTTCAGGTCGGGGTAGCGCACATGCTCGACCAGCTCCTGCGTCTCGCGGCTCGGCGCCGGTGTCAGCAGGCTGACGATGAGGATCACCGCGATGCCCACCGGCACGCCGAAGACGCCGGCCGAGATCGGCGAGATACCCCACCAGATGTTCTCGGCGATCGGGCTGGTGACGCCGAAGACGCTGCGCAGCCACGGCTGCGTCGTCGCCATGTAGTAAAACGTCGTGCCCAGGCCGGCGATCATGCCCAGCGAGGCGCCCCACTTGTTGGCGCGCTTCCAGAAAATGCCGAGCACCAGCGGCGGGAAGAAGGTCGCCGCCGCGAACGAGAACGCCGCCGAAACCAGGAACAGGATGTCCGCCGGTTTCTGCGCCGCCACGCCCGCTGCCGCCAAGGCCACCACAACGAGCAAGGCCTTCGAGATGGCGACACGGCGCGCGGTCGGCGCGTTCGGGTCGATCATCTTGTAGTACAGGTCGTGCGACAGGGCGTTGGCGATCGTCAGCAACAGGCCGTCGGCGGTGGACAGAGCCGCCGCGAGGCCACCCGCTGCCACCATGCCCGACACCACATACGGCAGGCCACCGATTTCCGGCGTGGCCAGCACGATGATGTCGCCGCTGATGCGCATCTCGCCCAACTGGAAGATGCCGTCGCCGTTGATGTCGGCCACCGACAGCAGCGCCGGATCGACCTTGGCCCAGTTGTTGATCCACGCCGGCAGCTTGTCGAAGGGCGTGCCGACGAGCACGTTGAAGACCTCGTACTTGACCAGCACCGCCAGGGCCGGTGCCGTGAAGTAGAGCAGGAAGATGAAGAACAGGCTCCACGTCACCGAGTCCCGCGCTTCCTTCACCGACGGCGTCGTGTAGTAGCGCATCAGGATGTGCGGCAGTGCGGCGGTGCCCACCATCAGGCAGAAGATCAGCGCCAGGAAGTTGCGGCGCGAGGTGTCGAAGGTGTCCTTGGCCTTCTGGTCACCGTCCGGGTTGCCGGCGAACTGCTGCGCATGCGGCGGCATGCCGGCCAGCGGCACCGCCCGCGCGGCGCTGCTGGTCTTGGCCGCCGTGTAGGCCTTCGTCGCGTCTTGCACGTTCTTAGGCAGCGCAGCCAGCGCGCGCTCTGCGGCCTGCAGGTCTCCGACCGGCCCATTGGCCGCTTTCAAGTCATCGACCTTTTTCTGTGCAGCCGCCAGATCGGCAGCCATCGCCGCCGGCACATCCTTCAGCTTGGCATCAGCCGCGGCCGCGCGCTCCTTGAAAATGTTGATGACCTGCTGTTCCTTCGGATCGGCCATCAGCTGCTTCTCGCGCTCGGTGATCTTGGCCAACTGGTAGCCATAGACCGCCTGCGGAATCGGCACGCCCGTCTGCTTGACCGCCAGCCACACCACCGGAACCATGTAGGCCACGATCAGGATGATGTACTGCGCCACCTGCGTCCACGTCACGGCGCGCATGCCGCCCAAGAACGAGCAAACCAGGATGCCGCCCAGGCCGACGAAGATGCCGACCTCGAAGGCAAAGCCGGTCAGGCGCGTCGTGATCAAGCCGACGCCGTAGATCTGCGCCACCACGTAGGTGAACGAGCACAGGATGGCGCCGATGATGCCGATGAAGCGGGGCAGGTTACCTTCGAAGCGCGCGCCGAGAAAATCAGGGATCGTGAACTGGCCGAACTTGCGCATGTACGGCGCCAGGAACAGCGCCACCAGGCAGTAGCCGCCGGTCCAGCCCATGATGAAGGCCAGGCCGCCGTAGCCGGAGAGGTACACCGTGCCGGCCATGCCGATGAACGACGCCGCGCTCATCCAGTCGGCGCCGGTGGCCATGCCGTTGTACAGCGCTGGGACTCTTCGCCCGGCGACGTAGTACTCGGCCGCATCCGTCGTGCGGCTCATGATGCCGATGCCGGCATACAGGCCCACCGTGGCGAGCAGGAAGATGAAACCGATCCAGTTCCGCGGCAGGCCCATCTGTTCCAGCACCGCTAGAACGACGACGAAGACCAGGAAGCCGCCGGTGTACCAGCCGTACACCTTGTTGAGCTGGGACTTGAAACTCGCAGTGGACGCCGTGTCGGTTTTGGCGCCGTGTTCGAACATGCCGGCCATATCAGTCTTCCTCGTGGACGTTGTGCTCGATGTCGAGCTTGTTCATGTAGCGGGCGTAGTACCAGATGATCACGCAGTACACGATCAACGCGCCCTGCCCACCCATCCAGACGCTGAACGGCCAGCCGAAGAAGGTGAAGTTCAGGTCACGGGCGAAATAGCCCACGACGAACGTCACCACGAACCAGATGGCCAAGAGGATTGCGGTGATCCGCAAGTTCTTGTTCCAGTACTGGCGGTGGTTCTCCGAGATTTGTCTCATCGTCTTGCCTCCAACAGTTTTTGCATCCGGGATCAGCCCGGCCCTCTCTCGCACTTGACAACTCCGCTCACGCCCCATCAAGCCAACAAGCCGGTCTCCCGCTCCAGTTGCTCGGCCACCTTGGGCTCGAAGCCTTTGAGGTGGCGAATGATCTTTCTGGCCTCTTCCGGCTCACGTCGATCGACATGCACGCGCGCCAGCTGGTACCAGCCGTAGGGGCTCATCGGCTGCAACTTCGTGTTCTGTTTCAGCGCGGTCACCGCTTCGTCGGGGCGATGCAGGCGGATCAGCACCAGGCCCAGGCCGTACCAGGCGCGGTCGAGCTTGGGGTCGAGCGCCAGCGCGCGGCGAAACGCCGGCTCGGCCTCGGCGAGACGGCCGGCTTCTTCGAACAGGTAAGCCAGGTTGAACCAGTCGGCCGCGCTGCGATCCGGATGCGCCGCGATCAGCGCCTGCTGGTCGGCAATGGCTTCATCGCGCCGGCCGGCCTGCGCGCGCACATGCGAGCGGCTGGCCAGCGCATAGGCGTCGCCCGGCCAGCGCCGCAACATCTCGTCGAACACCGTCTCGGCCTGCTTCTGCCGGCCGATCACCAGCCAGGCCATCGCGCTGAACTTGAACCATTGATAGTTCAGGTTCACCGGCAGTGCTCCAGGCCGACCTTCATGCACAGGTCGATGCGCTCGAAGGTGACGACGAAGTAGATGATCAGCACGAGAAAGAAAGTGACGATCGGCACATGGGCATCGGCCACGAACTTCGGCGTCAGCTTGCGCACGACAAGAGTGAAGGGCTTGGACAGCAGTTGCAGCAGGCGGTAGAAGAAGTTGCTGTCGCGCTTCGGCCCGGCGAGCACATACAGCGCCCCCTGCCCGGCCAGCGCCAGCAGAGGGATGTAGAGCACGAGTTGAACCAGATTGAGCAAGGCCAGCATTGCGAGAGACGAACACGCACTCGCCAAGAGTGCCATGGGCTGTACTGTCGTTCGCCAGCGCTTACGGCTCTCTGACAAACGCTTACCGTCACTGGCAAACCCCCTGGGGACTAACCCTCAAGAGTGACCTGCATGAGACAATTCGTACCCTCAAACAAATAGCTCTTTTCGGCATGGACATCGAACGCATCAACCAGATCGGCACGCTGTTGACCGATCTCGCAGCGCGCACCGAAGCGCTTCGGGGGTATCTTTGACTACGAGCGCAAATCGCTGCGCCTGAACGAGGTCAACGCCGCGCTCGAGAACCCAAACGTCTGGAACGAACCGAAGCGCGCGCAGGAGCTGGGCCGCGAGAAAAAACTGTTGGAGACGGTGGTCGAGACGATCGATCACCTGGCGTCGAACCTGGCCGACAACAGCGAGCTGTTTGAGATGTCGAAGGCCGACGACGACCTGCCGGCATTGGCAACGATCGAAGCCGAAGCGGCGACGCTCGGCGAGACGGTGGCGCAGCTCGAGTTCCGCCGCATGTTCAACAACCCGGCCGATCCGCTGAACTGCTTCATCGACATCCAGGCCGGCGCCGGCGGCACCGAAGCCTGCGACTGGGCCGCCATGTTGCTGCGCCAGTACCTCAAGTACTGCGAGCGCAAA
>JANNJX010000159.1:0-2582 GCA_031396005.1 Burkholderiales bacterium | reverse complement strand
TCGTCGTCGCCGCCCCAGCAGGCGCCGAGTGCGAGGCACACGAGCAGGACAGGCAGATGGCGGGCGGGAGCGTATGACAGTTTCATGGGCGGGCGCTTTTCGATGGAGGCACTGCATCGACCTGGCCAATCCCCCTGTCGGTGCCGGCGACTTCTGCGAGTCGTGCGGCGGTCTGTTGTCGATGCGGATGCACAAGGTATCGAAGCGGCACCTCTGCGCTGTAAGGCGCCTTCATGCCCCCTGCGTTTCACGACGCAGAACGCGCGGCAAGACTTCACGGCAAGAGCACACAAGTCGCCGTTCGTTACTTGACGGCCAGTGAACTGCTCCACATCCGGCCTGCGCGACGCGCGACACGCCGTTTCGGCGCAGTTGTTGCCGGCCCTTACAGCGCCGTCTGCGGGCTGTGAACTACGGACGCGCGACGCACCTGGCGCAGCGCGGCATCACGCCGCAGCGTCGAGCCCGGCCAGCCGTGCACGCGCGCTCGGCGTGCAGGCGCCGAGCAAGGCGCGCACGAAATCGCCCTGACGCGCCCAAGCACGCTGCGCGTCGGCGTCGATCGACGAGACGCGGAACAGCAGACCATCGGGCACCTGCCCCGTCAACGTCAGGCGCAGGCTGTGCAGGCGACGCTCCCACGCCGACGCGCTGGTGCGACCGGCGTAGGCGAACCAGTACATCACCGGCTCGTTGCGCGGGCCGAGCACGGTGCGCAGCGTGCGCGCCGGGATCGGGCCGTGCTGCGTGGACAGCACCATGTCGGCGCTGTCCAGCAGCTTGAAGCCCTGCGCCGGGTAGCAGACCTCGGGTTTGTGGGCGCGCAGCACGCCGCGCTGGTCGCCGCCGTAGGCGATCGACAGCATCACCTGGTAGCCGTCGGCGGCGGCATAGATGCGGCCCAGGATCTCGTTGTAGATCGAGCGCAGCATTTCCTGCGTCTGCGCGCTGACCACCGTCGCCGGTGTGGCCAGCTCGCGCCAGCCGGCGAACTCGCGCGGCACGATGCGCAGCAACTGCGGTGGCGCGCCCTTCTGCCCATCGGCCAGCGCCAGGCGCGCCACGGCCGTCGCGACAGCCACGGCCGCCATCGAGCCGGCAATCAGGACGCTGCGGCGGGTGGAGTTCATCGAGCAGAAAAGACCTCGGCCATTGAAGACGAGGCAACCAGGGTTACGTTTGGAGAATTATCGAACGCGTTGCGTCCAACGTGCCGACGTGCCTCAACAACGGTGGCACCGATAGGGATCATGACCCATCCACTTGGGCGCGCACCTTGCCCTGGGTCGGAACAAAATCACGTCAATGCGGCGCGCGCGCGTGGAAACGGCGCCCGGGTGTGCGATCGGAGGGATCGGTACACACGGCGGCACGAGAATAATCTTCACTCGCTCTGCGCAAATCGAGCGCCTGATCACGCCCCGATCGGCACTTCGCCTTGCGATCCCCGGCGCCGCGCCGTTGACCCTCGACGACCCACACATGACCCAGATGTCCGCGCCCCTCGAAAAACAAGTCGTCCTGATCGGCGGCGAGTCGCTGCTGATCGAATGCGCGCAAACGCTGCAGTCGGCAGGCTTCGCTATCGCCGCGGTGGTGTCGCGCGCACCCGCCGTGCGGCGCTGGGCGGCGTCGCAGAAGCTGGCGCTGTACGGCGAACCGTCGCAGTTGCTGTCCGCGGGGGCGCCGCGCGGCTTCGGGTATTTGTTCAGCATCACCAACCTCGACGTGCTCGCGCCGGAGGTCATCGCGCTGCCGACGCGCGCCGCGATCAACTTCCACGACGGCCCGCTGCCCGAGTACGCCGGCCTGAACACGCCCGTCTGGGCGTTACTCAATGGTGAAACGCAGCACGGCATCACCTGGCACTTGATGACGCGCGAGGTCGATCGCGGCGACATCCTGGCCCAGCGCCGCTTCGATTTGACCGACAACGAAAGTGCGCTGACGCTGAACACGCGCTGCTTCGAAGCCGCGATCGAGAGCTTCGAGCAGGTGGCGCGCGGTCTCGTCGAGGGCACGCTGGTGCCGCGCGCGCAGGCAACCGCGCCGCAGCGCCTGTACAAGCGCAAGGACCGGCCGCTGGCAGTGATCGACTGGAGCCGACCTGCCGCCGAGATCGCGCGCTTGGTGCGTGCGCTCGACTTCGGCGCCTACGCCAACCCGGTTGCCAGCGCCAAGCTGCTGACGCCTGCGGGCGTGCTGATCGTTGCCGCGAGCGAGATGACCGGGCAGCGCAGCACGCAGCCGGCCGGCACCGTGGTAGCCGTGGACGACAAGGCCATCACCGTCGCGACCGCCGACGACGACTTGCGTCTGACCTCGTTGCAGCGCACTTGCGGCGGCGTGATCGATGGGCCGCGCGCCGGTCTGCAACCCGGCATGCGGCTGCCCTCGCCGACCGCGGCGATGCAGCAGCGCCTCGAAGCCACCGCCGCAGACGAGCCGTTCTGGCTGAAGCTGCTCGAAACGCAGGACGCGCTCGAGCTGCCGGTCATCGACCGCACCAGCGCTGCCGCAGGTTCGACGTACGCGCATGTCGATGTCGCGGCGCCCGCTGCGCAGGGCGCAGCGCAGCGCGT
>JANNJX010000111.1:0-3075 GCA_031396005.1 Burkholderiales bacterium | reverse complement strand
TCGTCGTGACCATCCATGAACTCGGGGCGCGGGACCATGGTTGCCCATCGTGGGGCCCGCTGATGACGTGCGCGTGAAAGCGCGCCCGGCGCGGCGCGCGCGCAACAGCCTGGTTCAGCGCAGGCGCTTGAAGCTCAGGTGCGCGATCAGTTCCTCGTCGGCCACGTGCTGCGTGCGCTCGGAGACGATCTCGACCAGGCCGCGATCGGCCAGTTGCTTGATCTCCCGCGCCGCGTCGTCGTAGACGAACGGGTTCTCGAGTGGACTGCCGGCGTGTGGCAACTCACTGATGGCACCGAACGAAGAATCCAGGTAGGCGGCGTGAGCGAGCGTGTGCATGAAGATGACTGCTTTCTGCGCTGAACGAACGACAGGAGTGCGGCGAGCCGTGATCCTGCGTGAACTGCGGGTGCGCAGCAAGCTTTGTCTGCGAACGAGGAGCGCAAGTTACAAGCAGCCACAAAGACGAAGAGCCCGCGCGATGCGGGCTCTTCGTGCTTGAGCAGGCTCGTAACGCGTCAACCGGCGGTCGTCGCCGATTCGGTGGGGGTGCTGACCGCTTCTTCAGCCGGCTGGATGTTCTGCGCCTGATCGCCCTTGGGGCCTTGCAGCGCGTCGTACGAAACCCGCCCGCCTTGCTTCAGGGTGCGAAAGCCCTCCATCTGAATGGCCGAGAAATGGGCGAATACATCGGCACCGCCGCCTTCGGGCTCGATGAAGCCGAAACCCTTGGCGTCGTTAAACCACTTGACGCGACCGAATGCCATGATGAGTACCCTCGTAAGACCGACTACCGATGAACGACAGTATTGTCAATAGGCTACGCTGCGTTTGTCAATCGGTTGTCGAGGAGGGGCCTGCCTTGAGAACCCCTGCTCAGGCGCCATCTCCTCTTGCTGCGGGCCAAGTGGACTTCGTCCCATGGCCAGTCCCGCACCCCCTCCGCCGCCTGTCAACCCCGCTTTGCCCGGGCGTGACGACGGCGAGGGCGTGGTGATGGCCGAGAAACAAGAGCAACGCGTCGAGCCGCCGAAGCTCTACCAGGTCGTCATGCTCAACGACGACTACACGCCGATGGAGTTCGTCGTGCTGGTCTTGCAGGAGCATTTCCTTCATGACATCGAGACCGCCACGCAAATCATGTTGAAGATTCACCATGAAGGCCGTGGCATTTGCGGGGTCTATAGCAAGGACGTCGCAGCAACCAAAGTTGAACTGGTGCAGGCTGCGGCCAAGCGTGCGGGTCACCCGCTGCAATGCACTCTGGAGGCCGCATGATCGCGCAAGAGTTGGAAGTCAGTCTGCACATGGCGTTTGTCGAAGCGCGCCAGCAGCGCCATGAGTTCATCACCGTGGAGCACCTGCTGCTCGCGCTGCTGGACAACCCGTCGGCCGCGGAAGTGCTTCGCGCCTGCGCGGCCAACATCGAAGACCTGCGCAAGAGCCTGGTCAACTTCATCAAGGAGAACACACCCACGGTGGGCGGCGATGAAGAGGTCGATACGCAGCCCACACTCGGTTTTCAGCGCGTGATCCAGCGCGCGATCATGCATGTCCAGTCCACCGGCAGCGGCAAGAAGGAAGTCACCGGCGCCAACGTGCTGGTGGCGATCTTCGGCGAGAAGGATTCGCACGCCGTGTACTACCTGCACCAGCAGGGCGTGACGCGGCTGGACGTGGTGAATTTCATCGCCCACGGCATCAAGAAGAGCGATCCGCCCGAGCCGGCGAAGAGCAACGAGAGCGGCAACAGCAGCGAGGGCGAGAAGGAAGAAGCCGGCGACGGCAAAGGCTCGCCGCTCGACCAGTTCACGCAGAACCTGAACCAGCTCGCGCGCGAAGGCCGCATCGATCCGCTGATCGGCCGCGAGAACGAGGTCGAGCGCGTGATCCAGGTGCTGTGCCGCCGGCGCAAGAACAACCCGCTGTTGGTGGGCGAGGCCGGCGTCGGCAAGACGGCGATCGCCGAGGGCCTGGCCTGGCGCATCACGCAAGCCGAGGTGCCCGACGTGCTGGCCGATGCCACAGTCTATTCGCTCGACATGGGCGCGCTCTTGGCCGGCACCAAGTACCGCGGCGATTTCGAGCAGCGTTTGAAAGGCGTGCTGAAGGCGCTGAAGGACCAGCCAGGCTCGATTTTGTTCATCGACGAGATTCACACGCTGATCGGCGCCGGCGCGGCTTCGGGCGGCACGCTCGACGCCAGCAACCTGCTGAAGCCGGCGCTGTCGTCGGGCCAGATCAAGTGCATCGGCGCGACCACGTTCACTGAGTACCGCGGCATCTTCGAGAAGGACGCGGCGCTGTCGCGGCGCTTCCAGAAGATCGACATCGGCGAGCCGACGGTCGAGCAGACGATCGAGATCCTGAAGGGCTTGAAGTCGCGCTTCGAAGAACACCACCAAGTCAAGTACGCGCTGACAGCGCTGCAAGCCGCAGCCGAGCTGTCGGCGAAGTTCATCAACGACCGGCACCTGCCGGACAAGGCGATCGACGTCATCGACGAAGCAGGCGCTGCGCAGCGCATCCTGCCCAAGGCCAAGCAGAAAAAGACGATCACGCGGCTCGAGGTCGAGGAGATCGTCTCCAAGATCGCGCGCATCCCGCCGGCATCCGTGTCGTCGGACGACCGCAGCAAACTGAAGACGCTCGACCGCGATCTGAAGAGCGTCGTCTTCGGGCAGGACGCTGCAATCGATGCGCTCGCCGCGGCGATCAAGATGGCGCGCTCGGGCCTGGGCAAGCCGGAAAAGCCGATCGGCTCGTTCCTGTTTTCCGGCCCGACGGGCGTCGGCAAGACCGAAGTCGCCAAGCAGCTCGCCTTCATCATGGGTATCGAGTTGATCCGCTTCGACATGAGTGAGTACATGGAGCGGCACGCTGTCAGCCGGCTGATCGGCGCGCCGCCAGGGTATGTGGGCTTCGACCAGGGCGGCCTGCTGACGGAGGCGGTGACGAAGAAGCCGCACGCGGTGCTGTTGATGGACGAGATCGAGAAGGCGCACCCGGATGTCTTCAGTTTGCTGCGGTCGTCCGACGACACGGATGCCGGCGGGATGCGCGCGATCTTGGAGA
>JANNJX010000095.1:0-2593 GCA_031396005.1 Burkholderiales bacterium | reverse complement strand
ACATGTCCAAACCCATCGTCCTCATTCCGGCGTGCAACCGCATCGTCGGCAAGCACCCGTTTCACATCGCCGGCAAGAAGTACACCGACTTCACCCGCCTGGCCGACTGCCAGCCGCTGATCGTGCCGACCGCTTCGGCGGAAGAACTCGAGCGCCTGCTCGACTTGGCTGACGGCGTGCTGCTCACCGGATCGCCGTCGAACGTGCACCCGAGCCACTTCAGCGAAGACGTGCACGATACGGCGCTGCCGCTCGACCCGGACCGCGATGCCTGGGTGCTGCCGCTGGTGCCCAAGGCGCTCGAGTTCGTCGGCCGATGCGGTGGGCACGATCAGCGGAAGGCAGCCGGCCAGGCGGATGAAGTCGGTGTACTTCTTGCCGGCGATGTGAAACGGGTGCTTGCCGACGATGCGGTTGCACGCCGGAATGAGGACGATGGGTTTGGACATGTTGATCAGAGCAAGTCGCGCAGCCGAGCGTAAGCCATGCCGAGCACGAGGGCCGGCGTGCGCAGCGCCGCCCCGCCGGGGAAGGGCAGGTGCTTCAGACGCGCAAAAACGTCGAAACGCGAGGCGTCTCCGGCGATCGCCTCGGCCACCAGCTTGCCGGCCAGGCCGGTGAGCGCCAGGCCGTGGCCGGAAAAGCCTTGCAAGTAGTAGACCCGCGAGCCGAACGCGGGCAGGCGGCCGAAGTCGGGCGCGCGGTTCATCGAAATGTCGACGAAGCCGCCCCAGGCGTATTCGGCTTTGACACCGGTGAGTGTCGGAAAGGTGGTCTGCATGCGCTGCGCCATCGACGCAGCCAGATCCATCGGCGTGCGCGTGCTGTAGCTGACGCGCCCGCCGTAGAGCATGCGGTGGTCGGGCGTGGTGCGGAAGTAGTCGAGCACGAAGTTGTTGTCGCAGACCGCCGCGCCGCACGGAATCAACGATGCCGCGAGCGCGGGCGCCAGCGGTTCGGAGCAGACGATGTAGGTGCCGACGGGCATGATGCGCGTGCCGAGCGTGGGTGCGAGCGACGGCGACAGCGCCTGCAGATAGACGTTGCCGGCCAGCAGCACGTGGCGCGCGCGAACGGTGGCGCCGCGGTTCGTTGTCAGGCAAACACCGGCCGCCTCGTTGGCGAGCGCTGTGACCGCCGTGCTCTCGTGCATCGACACGCCCAGCGCTGCCGCCGCCTTCGCCAGGCCGAGCGTGTACTTCAGCGGATGCAGGTGGCCCGAGCGCGGGTCGTGCGCGGCGGCGACGTAGCGCGGGCTGTCGATCCACCGCGGCAGATCGCTCGGCGCGACCCACGTCAGCGCATGGTCGAAGCGTGAGGCCAGCAGATCGAGCTCGTCGCGCAGCGCGCGCGCCTTGCGCGTGTTCATCGCCACGCCGAGGTAGCCGTCGCGCCAGTCGCAGTCGATCGCAAAACGCGCGATGCGCTCGCGGATCAGCTCGATCGCTTCCAGCGACATCGCAAAGACCTGCCGCGCGGCATCGCGGCCGAGCTGATCTTCGATCGTCGTCATCTCGCAGGCCAGGCCGTAGATCGCCTGACCGCCGTTGCGGCCGCTGGCGCCGTGGCCGATGCGTTCGGCCTCGAGCAGCGTCACGGCGAAGCCGCGGTTGCGCAACTCGATCGCCGCCGACAATCCCGCCAGACCGCCGCCGATCACCGCCACATCGCATGCCTGTTGGCCCGGCGGCAGCGGCGCAAACGCCTTCGCGCGGGGCGCGGTGGCGGCGTAATACGAATGCCGCGTCAGCTCGCGATCGGTGTCGACGAAGGACATGCGGTAAGCGCTAGGCAGCGTCCCTAAATGACGGCCCCAAGCTCGCTGCGCTCGCGCCCCCCGAGGGGATCTCGGGCCGCTTGGGAGCGGCCCGGCGCTGGCCCGAGTGCGGTGCTTTCATCAGGCGTTCTTCTTGATCGCCTTGCCGAGCACATCGACGATGCGCTCGAGATGATTCTTGTCGACGATCAGCGGCGGCGACAGCGCCACGATGTCGCCGGTGGTGCGCACGAGCACGCCTTGCTCCCAGCATTCGAGGAATACATTGAACGCGCGCTTGGCCGGCTCGCCCGGCAGCGGCGCCAGCTCGATGCCGCCGACGAGACCGAAGTTGCGCACATCGATGACGTTGGGCAGGCCTTTCAATGAATGCACGGCATCGGCAAAGCTGCCGGCCATCTGCTGCGCGCGCGTCAGCAGGCCCTCGTCGGCATAGGTCTCCAAGGTGGCCAAGCCCGCCGCGCAGGCCAGCGGGTGCGCCGAGTAGGTGTAGCCGTGGAAGAACTCGATGAGGTGCTCGGGGCCTTGCATGAAGGCGTCGTAGATGTGCTGCTTGGCGATCACCGCGCCCATCGGCACGCAGCCGTTGGTGATGCCTTTGGCGCAGACGAGCAAATCCGGCGTGACGTTGAAGGTCTGTGCCGCAAAGTTGTTGCCGGTGCGGCCGAAGCCGGTGATGACCTCGTCGAAGATCAGCAAGATGCCGTGCTTGTCGCAAATGGCGCGCAAGCGATCGAGGTAGCCCTTGGGCGGGATCAGCACGCCCGTGGAGCCTGCGATCGGCTCGACGATGACGGCGGCGATGGTGCTCGCGTC
>JANNJX010000092.1:0-7490 GCA_031396005.1 Burkholderiales bacterium | reverse complement strand
GCTGCGCCAGGTAGGCGGCCAGCACGATCACCGCGCCGTCGGGGATCGGCTTGCCGGCACGCGCGGCCTCGAGCACGTCGGGTGTGGTGTAGAACTCTCGGTACTGCTTGGTGTCGGGCAGCTCGACGCGAACGGCGTGCCGCTGAAGGACGCGAACGGCCGCTTCATGAAGGGCAGCTTGGCCGCGGTGAACGTACAGCAAAAGAAGAAGGGGTTCGGCGACGACATCCCGGCGTCGATTCGCAACGGCGATTGGCAATACCAGTCGTTCGCGCCCGACGGCAAGGCCAACGACAAAGCCAACCTGACGGCCTGCTACCAGTGCCACCTGCCGTTCTCGAAGGATGAGTTTCTGACCAACCTTGCCAAGCTGAAGGGCACGTTCCCGACCACGGCGCAGGCGGCGCCGGGCAGCGGCCCCAGCGACGTGGGCATTGCCGGCTTCGCGTTCGGGCCCGGCACACTGAAGGTTTCGGCCGGCCAGACCGTGACCTGGACCAACACCGACGACACACCGCACCAGATCACGCTCGTGGGCGGCGATGCGCGGCGTAGCGACGTGATGTTGAAGGGTCAGCGCGCGACGATGCAGTTCGACGCCGCCGGCAACATCGCCTACATCTGCGGCCTGCACCCGACGATGAAGGGCACGATCGAAGTGGCCGCGAAGTAATAGGCCCACCCCCGAAGCGGCTTCGCCGCCTCGCCCTCGAGGGGGCCGAGCCCGGACACGAACAGTCCAGTGGACTGTTCGTGCCTGGCGAGAAGCGCGAGCTCTGCGAGCGCGCGGCCTGCAAGGCCCGCCAGCGGACCGGAAACGCCGGATCCGCGGCGTTCGCTGGGCTCATGCCGGCGACGCGGTGCCAGCCAGCTAATCCACGAGCCGCAGCGCCAGCACGCGGCCGCTGGCCGCGTCGAGCGCGCATTGGTAGCGGAAATGCGCGCTGAGGTCGGAGCTCGGTTGCGGTTGCGCGGTGCCCTGGCCTTCGAGCTTGGCGGTGCCGGCGCTGTCCTGGATCAGCGAGCGCGTGTCGGCGTTGAAGGCGATGCGGCCGACGTTCGGCCAGCGGCGCTTCAGCGCCGTGGCTGCAGCCGACTCGCAAGCTGCGGGTGAGATCTGGCTCAGGTCCGGCTCGACGGTGCGAACCGGCGCAGCGGCAGCACGTTCGTCCGCCGGAACCGCGTCGCGCAGCACCACGCCGGCCACGTTGCTGGCCCGCGTGTCGTAGGTACAGCTGTAGGTGAAGGTGCGCGCGCTGCCACTGGAGCGCGCGCGGCCGGCGCCGCGCAGCAGCAGATCGCCGCCGTCGGCGCTGCCTGGCAGCGCGGCCGGTGGCGCATTGAAACTGACCTCGGCTGCAGCGCCGCGCGCGTTGCGCAGCGTCCCCCGCACGGCCAGCTCACAAGCCTGCACGGCCGAGGCGGGGGGCAGGCCATTGGCCGCGCGAGCGGCGGGGGCAGCGGCCGACGCTGCGGGCTCGGCGGCGGTCTGTGCGAACGCGGTCGCCCCGCTGGCCAGGGCAGCAAAAACCAGACTCGTGGCGGCGGCGGTGGGCTTCATGGCCGCAGTGTAGGGCGCGAGCCGACGCCTGCGCAGCGCCTATTTGGTGGGTGTGCCGTCGGTCACGGCCGGAGGCACCGGCAGGCCGCCCCAGAGCTGTTTCAGGCGCTCGTCGCGGCCGCAGCCGTTGCGGTAGTACTTGTAGCGCACCGAGTTCTTTTTGTAGTAGTCCTGGTGATAGTCCTCGGCGGCGTAGAACGTGCCGGCCAGCGTGATCTCGGTGACCACCGGCTCCTTGAAGGGCTTGCTCTTGTCGAGCTTGGCCTTGGAGGCTTGCGCGATGGCCAATTGCTGCGCGTCTTGCACGAACAGGCCGCTGCGGTAGGGCGAGCCGGCGTCGCAGAACTGGCGGTCCTTGGTCGTCGGGTCGATCGTGCGCCAGAAGTACTCGACGAGCTGCTCATAGCCGATGACCTTGGGGTCGTACACCACTTCGACCGCCTCGGCGTGGCCCGTGGACTTGCCCGCGACCTGCTCGTAGCTCGGGTTGGCAACCTTGCCGCCGATGTAGCCCGAGACCGTCGACTTGACGCCGGGCACCTTGTCGAAATCGGCCTCGACGCACCAGAAGCAGCCGCCGGCGAACGTGGCCTTGGCCAGGCCCGCGGGCGCCGGGCCGGTGGCAACTGTCTGCGCTGTGGCCGACACCAGCACGGCCAGCGTGGCCGCAGCGATCAACAGGCACTTGCTCATGCTGCCGCCGGGATGAACTTCAGCGCCACGCCGTTGTTGCAGTAACGCAAGCCGCTGGGCTTCGGGCCGTCGTCGAAGACATGGCCGTGATGCCCGCCGCAGCGCGCGCAGTGGTACTCGGTGCGCGGCAACAGCATCTTGAAGTCGCGTTTGGTGCCGACGGCGCCGGGCAGGGTGGCGAAAAAGCTCGGCCAGCCGGTGCCGCTGTTGTACTTCATCGCGCTCGAGAAGAGCGGCAGCTCGCAGCCCGCGCAGTGAAACATGCCCTGGCGCTTCTCGTCGTTGAGCGGGCTGGTGAAGGCGCGCTCGGTGCCTTCTTCACGCAGCACGCCGTACTGCGCCGGCGTCAGGCGCTGCTTCCATTGGGCGTCGGTCAACACCAGCGGCTCGACCTTCGGCGCAGTGGCGGCGTTGGGCTTGGCCGCCTGCGCGGACGCCTTGGAAGCGGTACCGATGCTTGCGAGGCTGGACAGCAGTCCGAGCCAGTCACGACGTGTCATGGGATCATCTCCGGTGGGTGAATCGATGCGCTTTCAGTCGCCTCAGGAGTTGAAGCCTTACAGCCGCATCCAGGCGCATCAGTGTGACGTATGTAGAGCACGGTGGTTCCCTCGCCTGTAGGCGCAATGCCGACAGGCGCGTTGACGCCCCACCGACATGCTGCACCGAATTGCACCGATCGCAGTTCGATGGCCTGAATGCGATCGGACAAGGAGCCTCTCGTTGTGAACGCCAACCAGAATCAGAACGCTACAGAACGCCTGCGCGGCAGCTTCGAGCTGCGTTTTCGCTCGCTGTTCCAGGAAGGCCGAGCGCTGGCGTTTGCCTGCGACGCCGATGGCCGCATCGACCTCGACCGCCTCAGCGATCGCACTCGCCAGAGCTACCTCTACGCGCGTGCCCTCGTCGGCCGCGACTTCGCGCAGCCGGAAGTCCTGCCGATCTGAGAGCTGCACGTGAAGTGCCAAGCGACCGCCGCGGAACTGGCTTTGCCAGGCCGCTGGCGGTGCCCCCTTGGGGGGAAGCGGCGAAGCCGCTCCGAGGGTGGGCCGATCAGGCCGCCTGACGGGCGACGCGAGGGTCGTCGAGGTCGTCGTAGAACGCCGACGGCACCGGCTCCAACTGGCCGTAGTCGGTGGCGTCGCCTGCGGACAGCACCTCGGAGATGTCGGCCACCGGCAGCAGCCGTCGGCCGTTGGCGTCGATGCGGGCCGGCGCTTCCTTGCCCTCGCCCTTCGGGATGAAGAGTTCGCGCGCATCGACCACGTCGGGCAGGTTGTCCTCGTCCCACTCCAGCACCTGGACGCCCGCGGCGCGCAACACCTGCACCAGGCGCTCATGGCGCTTGGCGCTGCGCTTGGACTCGTCGGCGGTGCGCACCTCGACCGCGGCCACCGCGCGCGAGCTGTAGTCGCAGACCAGCAGATCGACGGCGAGGCGGCCGGCGCGCTGCAGCCAGAGCGTGTAGGGGTTGCGTGTCGGCACGCTGATGAAGCGCGACAGCGGCACTTGCGACAGGATCACATGGCCGGGCAGGGCACGCTTCAAGACCTCGTAGGCCTGACGCTCGCCGAGCGTCATCACGCGCACGGCCTGCGGTGGCCAGGCCTGGATGGTGTCCAGGCCCTCTTCGCGTTGCGGCAGCGTCGCCGCTGGCATGCGCCGACGCATCAGGACCCATGTCGACATCGCGGCAATGACTGCCGACGCGACTGCGATCCAGTGCGGTTGTTCCAGGAGGTCCATGGGTGAAGCGCGAGCGAGCGATGGAAGTTGTCGCCAAGGCTAGAGGGCGGCGCTCGGCCGGGCAAGGTGGCGGCGACGCGCCGAGGCGTGAAGCGACAAATCCTGCGCAGATGTCCCGCTGCGGGTTGGTAAGCGGTTGTTGCTCCAGCGTCATGACCGCAGCGGCTGTTGACCTCAGCGCCGGACAGCGCCTACAGGCGGCGGCAAGGGCCTGCGCTAAGCTCGCTCGCAATGCAGCTCTCACACCCCCTTCGTTCGTTGCCCCCCGATGGGGTGCCACTGCCCTTCAGCCGACTGGGCGTGCACTGATGGCCACTGGCAGTTTGCTCACCCTGCTCGACGACATCGCCACGATCCTCGACGATGTGGCGGTGCTGACCAAGGTCGCCACCAAGAAGACCGCCGGCGTGCTCGGCGACGACCTGGCGCTCAATGCCCAGCAGGTCTCCGGCGTGCGCGCCGAGCGCGAAATCCCGGTGGTTTGGGCAGTCGCCAAGGGCTCGATGGTCAACAAGGCCATCCTGGTGCCGGCAGCGCTGGCGATCAGCGCCTTCGTGCCCTGGTTGATCACGCCGCTGCTGATCGTCGGCGGCCTGTTCCTGTGCTACGAGGGCGTCGAAAAACTCGCCCACAAGTTCCTGCACAACAAGGCAGAAGACGACGCGCACCACGCCGAGCTGACACAGGCGCTCGCCGACCCCAACGCCGACCTGGTGGCGGTCGAGCGCGGCAAGATTAAGGGCGCGATCCGCACCGACTTCATCCTCTCGGCCGAGATCATCGTCATCGCGCTCGGCACCGTGGCCGACAAGCCGTTGGGCACGCAGGTCGCCGTGCTGGTGAGCATCGCAGCGCTGATGACCGTCGGCGTGTATGGCCTCGTCGCCGGCATCGTCAAGCTCGACGATCTGGGCCTGCACCTGAGCAAGCGCGGCGGAGCTCAGGCCGCGCTCGGCCGCGGCATCCTGCGCACCGCGCCGTTGCTGATGAAGGCGCTGTCGATCGCGGGGACAGCGGCGATGTTCCTCGTCGGCGGCGGCATCGTCGTCCATGGCGTGCCGGCCCTGCACCACCTCGTGCAAGGCTGGACGGCAGCGGCCGGTAGCGGTGCGTCGTGGATCGTCGAGCAACTCGGCAACGCCGGCATCGGCATCGCCGCCGGCGCGGTCGTGCTGATCGTCGTCACGCTCGGCAAGAAAATGTTCGGGCGGCCTGCGGTGGCGGCGTGAAGCGGCTGGTTGTTGCGTTGCTGTCGGCGGTTGTCGGCAGCGCCTTCGCCGTCGATGCCAACACCGCCAACCGCGCGCAGCTCGAACAGTTGCGACACGTCGGCCCACCGCTGGCCGACGCGATCCTCGTGGCGCGCGACAAGGACGGCGCGTTCAGGGATTGGCCCGACCTGATGACCCGCGTGCGCGGCATCCGCGACGCCAAGGCCGGCAAGCTCTCCGAAGCCGGGCTGACGGTCGGCGGCACACCCTACGCAGCGCCGCCGAGGTAGCGGACTACTTGCCGTTGATGCCGAGCAACTCGACCTCGAAATTCAGCGTCGCGTTCGGCGGGATCGGCCCACCCGGCGTGCCGCGCTCGCCGTAGGCAATGCCCGGCGGGCAGGTGAGCTGCGCCTTGCCGCCGATCTTCATCTTCTGCACGCCTTCGGTCCAGCACTTGATGACGCGGTTCAGCGGAAACTCGGCCGGCTGGCCGCGCTTGTGCGAGCTGTCGAACTCGGTGCCGTCCTGCAGCGTGCCGCGGTAGTGCACCTTGACGACGTCGGTGGCCACGGGCTGCGCGCCGCTGCCGTCCTTGATCGACTTGTAGACGAGGCCCGAACCGCCGACCGCCGTTGGGGGGGCAGAGGCTTGCGCGAACGCCATCGACGATGCGAGGCATGCGGCCGCGGCGATGAAGAGCAACTTACTTGTAGCCATCCTTGAGTCCTGTGATGCGGTTGAAGACCAGATGACCGCTGCGATGGTCCGCGCGGTCGGCGACGAAGTATCCGTGACGTTCGAACTGCAGCCGTGTGTCGGCGGCGCAAGTTGCAACGCTCGGTTCGACATAACCGTGCACGACGCGCCGGCTCGCCGGGTTCAGCACGGTGCGGAAATCGCGGCCGTCGGCGTCGGGCTGGTCTTCGCTGAACAGTCGCTCGAACAGTCGCAGCTCGGCGGGCACGGCGTCGTGCGAGCCGACCCAGGTGATCGTGCCTTTGACCTTCACGGCGTCGGCGCCGGGCGTGCCGCTTTTGGTGTCGGGCAGTACCGTGGCGAGCACGGCAGTGACGTTGCCGTCGGCATCTTTCTCGCAGCCCGTGCACTCGACGACGTAGCCGTACTTGAGGCGCACCTTGTTGCCGGGGAACAAGCGAAAGAAGCCCTTCGGCGGCACTTCGGCGAAATCGTCGCGCTCGATCCACAACTCGACGCCGAAGCCGAACTCGCGCTGGCCCAGCTCGGGCCGCTGCGGATGCGCCGGCGCGCGGCAAGGCACCACCTCGGACCAGTTCGTCAACTTCAGCTTCAGCGGTTCGATGACCGCCATCGCACGCGGCGCGTGCCCTTCCAGGTCTTCACGCAGCGCGCCGTCGAGCACGCTCATGTCGACCCAGATGTTGGTCTTGGAGGCCCCTGTGCGCTCGGCCATCAGGCGCAGCGACGCGGGGGTGTAGCCGCGACGGCGCAGGCCGAAGATTGTCGGCATGCGCGGGTCGTCCCAGCCCGACACATGGCCCTCATCGACCAGCGCCTTCAACTTGCGCTTGCTCGTCATCACGCCCTTGATGTTCAAGCGGCCAAATTCGTACTGCTTGGGCAGCGGCGTGGCGAGCAGCCCCATGCGCGCCAAGTGTTCGAGCAGCCAGTCGTAGAACGGCCGCTGATCCTCGAACTCGAGCGTGCAGAAACTGTGCGTGATGCGCTCCAGCGCGTCCTCGATCGGGTGCGCGAAGGTGTACATCGGATAGACGCACCACGCGTCGCCGGTCGCATGGTGCGTGGCGTGCTTGATGCGGTAGATCGCCGGGTCGCGCAGGTTGATGTTCGGCGAGGCCATGTCGATCTTCGCGCGCAGCACCGCGGCGCCATCGGCCATGCGGCCGCTTCTCATCTCAGCCCAGCGCGCGCGGTTGTCGGCGACGCTGCGCGAACGAAACGGGCTGTTCGTCCCCGGCGTCGTGAAGTCGCCGCGCGTGGCCCGCATCGCTTCGGCGCTTTGCTCATCGACGTAGGCCAGCCCGTCGTCGATCAACGCTTCGGCGGCACGCGCCATGAAGTCGAAATAGCTGCTGGCGTAGAACAAGTGCGACACACCGCCCGCGTTCCAGTCGAAGCCGAGCCAGTGCACAGCCTCGATGATCGCGTCGACGTACTCCTGCTCTTCCTTCTCCGGGTTGGTGTCGTCGAAGCGCAGGTGGCAGATGCCGCCGTAGTCGGCGGCGAGGCCGAAATTCAGGCAGATGCTCTTGGCGTGGCCGATGTGCAGGTAGCCG
>JANNJX010000069.1:0-8801 GCA_031396005.1 Burkholderiales bacterium | reverse complement strand
CATATATGGACTCCCCCGCCAACGCCAGCGATTGATCGATCTGAGAGGTGCATGAAGGGTTGAGCCTGCAGTCGTATATCCGGCATCTGAAGTGGGCTGTGTCGTGCGTGCCCGTGCCGACATGGAATCTGCGTCAGCGCTGCGCCAATCGTTCGGAGCGGCAGGCTTGACGTTGCCGTCGGTGCTGCCGGAAGGGTTATCGGCGTCGTGCGCTGTGGGGAGACCCGGGGTGCCATGGTGGGCGATCAATCTCTGCGCAAGGCTGTGAGGGGTGTTGTCGAACGAGTCAGGTACGGCTGTGATGGTTCAAGCCGCCAGCGCGCCGGCCGGCATCTCGAAGCTCAACCGCTCCGTCTTCTTCCTGGTTCGCTGGCTGTTGGGTTTTTCTTCGTCGTAGGGCGCGTGGTCGCGCAGACACGCATAGGCGATGCGCGCGAGCTTGTTGGCCAGCGCGCAGCAGGCCTTGTTGTGATTGCTGCGGTCCTGCACCGCCAGCGCCCAGGCGCGCAGGCCGCTGACGTGCTTGCCCGCGTTGCGCGCCGCCGCGGCTGCGCGCAGCACGCTCCTGGCGCCGTGCGTCAGCAGCATGCGCAGGTAGCGGTCGCCCTGCTTGCTGATGCGCCCGAGCTGGCGGTGCTGGCCCGACGAGTGCTCGCGCGGCGTCAAGCCGAACCAGCTCGCGAAGTGGCGCGCGTCCTTGAAGTGCGACACCTCGCCCGAGGTGGCCGCGGCCATCGCCGTGCTGGTCAGCAGGCCGATGCCCGGCACGCTCAGCAGCGTCGTGCAAGCTGCGCTGTGCCGCGCCAGACCGGCAAGCTCGCGCTCCAGTTGCGCCACGCGCGCTTCGAGCAGGCGCACCTCCTCGACCAGCAGCACCATCGTCGGGCGCAGCAACTCGGGAATGCCCGAGCGCGGCTCGGCCAGCACGCGCGCGATCTGCTCCAGGCCGCTGCGCGCGCCCAGGCCGATGGCGATGCCGAACTCGCGGCAGTAGCCGCGCAGGGTGTTGATGCGCCGCGTGCGGTCGGCCTGCCACAGGCTGCGCGTGCGGTGCAGCGCCTGCAGGGCCTGCTGCTCGATGCTCTTGACCCGCACGGGTCGAAGGTCCGAGCAGCGTGCGGCCTCGAGCAGTGCGGCGGCATCGGCCGCATCGGTCTTGTTGCGCCGCACGTAGGCGCGCACGTAGCGTGCGGGCAGCAGGGTGACTTCGATGCCCAACCCAGACAGCCAGCGCGCCCAGTGGTGGGCCGAGCCGCAGGCTTCCATCACCACGCGCGAGACCGCGCGGTTGGCGAACCAGCGCTCGAACTGCGTGCGCGACAAACGCTGCGACTCGACGGGGCGCCAGTGGCTGTCGGCCACGCACAGCTGGAACACGCTCTTGGCCAGGTCGACGCCGACGATCACGCCGGCGCCAGGTTGAACACAAACGGCAAGGCTCGTAGCATTCATGTCGGACTCCTTCGCGTCATGTGCCGACACCCGCACCACGCGACGCCGGCTGGTACTCTGATACCGAAATGCGCGGGGGAGTCCATCCCATCAGTTGAGCTCCCAGATTTTTTGAAAGCGATGAATGGTATTGCTGTGTGGTCGCGACGCACAACGAATGAATGGAACTTCACCGTCCCGAAGCGCCGGCGCTGAGGCGCGATGCCAGTCGAGCGGCGCGCGCGGCGAGTACGCGTTCGAGCGATCCAGTTTCATAGGCAGCGACCGACTTGCGGCGGAAATCGACCACCGAGCACTCGCCGCACGCCTCAATCCAACGTCTGCCGATACCGCCTCAACGCCACCGCGCCCGCCACGAACAGAAACGCCAGCAGCGGCCACAGCTCGGGCAGCGCGTGCGCCATGTCGTGGCCCTTCAGCATGATGCCGCGCACGATACGCAGAAAGTGGGTCAGCGGCAGCACCTCACCGAGCGTCTGCGCCCAGCCGGGCATGCCGCGAAACGGGAACATGAAGCCCGACAGCAGCATCGACGGCAGGAAGAAGAAGAAGGTCATCTGCATCGCCTGCAACTGGTTGCGGGCCAGCGTGCTGAAGGTAAAACCGACCGCGAGGTTGGCGAGCATGAAGACGCCGATCATCGCCAGCAGCAGCGTGAGGCTGCCTTCCATCGGCACTTCGAACAGCAGCGCGGCGGCGGCGAGGATGACGCCGAGCTGGAGGTAGCCGATGACGACGTACGGCGCGATCTTGCCGACCATGACTTCGAACGGCCGCACCGGCGTGGCCAGCAGGTTCTCCATCGTGCCGCGCTCGCGCTCGCGCGTCATCGCCAGGCTGGTCAGCATGACCATCGTCATCGTCAGGATGGTGCCGATGAGGCCCGGCACAATGTTGTAGCGTGACAGGCCCTCCGGGTTGTAGCGGCGGTGCACGCGCACGTCGAATGGTGCGGCGCTCGCATTGAGCGATGCGAGCGGGCCTTTCAAGTCATGGGCGAGGGCGAGCCCGGCGACGTTGCCGAGCGCCGCGATCGCGTTGCCCGAGGCCGAGGGGTCGGTGGCATCGACCGACACCAGCACGGCCGGCTTCTCGCCGCGCAGCACGCGCTGCGTGAAGTCGTTGGGGATCACGACCATGAACTGCGCGTCGCCGTCTTCGATCAGCGCTTCGGCTTCGCGCTCACTGGTGCCGGTGTGGATGACCTTGAAGTAGCCTGTGTTCTGCAACGCCACCGAGAGGCTGCGCGCCAGCGGGCCGCTGTCGGCCGAGACGACGGCCGTCGGTAAGCCTTTTGGGTCGGTGTTGATCGCGTAGCCGAAGAGGACCAACTGCATGATCGGCACGCCGATTGCCATTGCGAACGTCAGCCGGTCGCGCAGCATCTGCTGGAACTCCTTGATGAAGATGGCGAGCAGGCGCTGCCAGGAGAAGGCTTTCATGCGGCGGCCTTCGTGAAGTTGTCCGGCGCGTCGGCGAGCAGGCTGATGAACACGTCTTCGAGGTTGGCGTCGGTGCGCTGCCAAGCGAGATCCGCTTGCTCGCGCCACGGCGCAATCGCTGCATCGAGCGCCGCTGCGTCACGCGCGGCGACGTGCAACGCGTTGCCGAACGCAGCGACCGACAGCACGCCCGGCGCAGCCTTCAGCGGCGCGACCAGCGGTGTCAGCGTCTCTCCCTGCACCGCCCACACCGTCAGCGCCGCGTCGCGCACGATCTCGCGCTCGGTGCCGCGCGCCAGCACCTTGCCGTAGGCGATGTACACGAGCTCGTGGCAGCGCTCGGCCTCGTCCATGTAATGCGTCGAGACGAGCACGGTGATGCCTTCGGCAGCCAGCGCGTGGATCTGGTCCCAGAACTCGCGGCGCGCTTTGGGGTCGACGCCAGCCGTCGGCTCGTCGAGCAGCAGCAACCTCGGCTCGTGCATCAGGCAGGCGGCCAGCGCCAGGCGCTGCTTCCAGCCGCCCGACAGCGTCCCGGCGAGCTGCTTTTGCCGCGACGTGAGGCCCAGGCGATCGAGCGCGCGGTCCACCGCATCGCGCCGGTTCGGCAGTTCGTACAGGCGCGCGATGAACTCGAGGTTCTCGCGGATCGACAGGTCTTCGTACAAGCCGAAGCGCTGCGTCATGTAGCCGATTTCGCGGCGGATGCGCATCGCGTCGCGTTTCAGGTCCATGCCGAGGCATTGCCCTTCTCCGGAGTCGGGCGTCAGCAAACCGCACAGCAAGCGGATCGTCGTCGTCTTGCCGCTGCCGTTGGGGCCGAGAAAACCGCAGATGCGGCCGGCTGCCAACTGCAGCGTGACGTCATCGACGACGGCGCGGCCGTCGTAGCGCTTGGTCAGGCCGCGCACGTCGATGGCCAGGCCGTTGTTCACAGCGGCTTCACGTCCACCGGCTGCCCCGGCTTCAAGCGCGCACCGTCCTTCGCGTCCGGCCGCGCTTCGACCATGAAAACCAACCGCGCGCGCTGCGCGTTCGAGTAGATGACGGGCGGTGTGTACTCGGCGCGGGTGGCGATGAAGTCGATGCGCGCTGCGATCGGTGCGCCGCAGCCGTCGCAACGCAGCTCGACACCTTGGCCGAGCTTGACCGCACCGAGTTCGGTCTCGGGCACGAAAAAGCGCGCCTTCACCGCACCCGGCGGCAGCAGCGCGATCACTGGCTGGCCGGCGTTGACCCATTCGCCGACGCGAAACAGCGTGTCGGCGACGAGCGCGTCATCGGGCGCGCGCTGCTGCTTCTGCTGCTCGCGCCAGCGCGATTGCACGAGGGCCGAGCGCGCGGCGTCGGACAGCGCATCGGCCGCGGCGCGTTCGTCGGCGCGCGCCGGCAATCGCGCCACGCGCAGCGCCGCTTCGAGCTCGGCCACATGGGCCCGCGACTGGCTCGCTGCGGAGCGCGCATCGTCCAGGCGCGATGGCGAGATAAAACCTTGCGTGACGAGCTGCTGCGCGCGCTTCAACTCGCTCGCTGCCAGCGCCGCTTGCGCCCGCGCCTGCACGAGCTGCGCCTGCGTGACCGCGACCTCTTCCGTGCGCCGGCCCTTGTCGGTGTTGTCGGCCAGCGCCTGCGCGCTCGTCGCTCGCGCCTGCGCCTCTTCGCGGGCGGCGCGCTCGCTCGCGCTGTCGAGCGCGAACAGCGCCGCGCCGCGGGCCACGTTCTCGCCGCGTCTGACGGCCAGCGTCGTCAACGCGCCGCCGATCGGCGAGGCCACGTAAACGTAGTCGCCTTCGACATAGCCCGACCACAGGCGCTCGGGTGCGCGCTGGCAGGCGGCCAAAGTCAACACGGCGAGCAAGCCGACCCAGCGTTTCATCATCGGTGTCTCCACGCCGCACATTCTCGCGAGGCCGTACGGTCGATATACTGATCCACATCAGCGCCGATTTGCACCAGCTTGCGGGCGCTTAATCAAATTCCGCTAAACAGGCCATGGCTTCGCTCGGTTCAGTCACCGCACAACAGATGCTTTTCAGCGAGCCGCTGCCGCTGCAAAGCGGGGCCACGCTCGCGGGCTATCAGCTCACCTACGAAACCCACGGCGCACTCAACGCCGACAAGAGCAACGCGGTGCTGGTGTGCCATGCGTTGAACGCGTCGCACCATGTGGCCGGCGTCGATGCAACCGGCGCCACCGGCTGGTGGGACAACCTCATCGGCCCCGGCAAGCCGCTCGACACCGAGCGCTTCTTCGTCGTCGGCGTCAACAACCCGGGCTCGTGTTTCGGCTCCACCGGGCCGACGCATCCGAACCCGGCCACAGGCAAACCATATGGCGCTGACTTCCCCGTCATCACCGTCGAAGACTGGGTCGATGCGCAGGCGCGGCTGATCGAGCGCATGGGCATCAGGCAACTCGCCGCGGTGATCGGCGGCAGCCTGGGCGGCATGCAGGCGCTGGCGTGGACGCTGCGCTATCCGGACCGCATCCGCCACTGCATTGGCGTGGCGACGGCGCCCAACCTCTCGGCCGAGAACATCGCCTTCAACGAGATCGCGCGCCGCGCCATCATCACCGACCCCGACTTCCACGGCGGCCACTACGTCGCACACGGCGTGGTGCCGCGGCGCGGCCTGACCATCGCCCGCATGATCGGCCACGTCACCTACCTCTCCGACGACGTGATGGGCAGCAAATTCGGCCGCAAGCTGCGCAACAGCACGATGAGCTACGGCTACGACGTGGACTTCGAGATCGAGAGCTACCTGCGCTACCAGGGCGACAAGTTCAGCGACTACTTCGACGCCAACACCTATTTGCTGATCACGCGCGCGCTCGACTACTTCGACCCCGCATCGGCACACGGCGGCGACCTGGCGCGCACCTTTGCCGACGTCAAGGCGCAGTTCCTGCTGGTGAGCTTCACGACCGACTGGCGTTTTTCGCCGGCGCGCTCGCGCGAGCTGGTCAAGGCGCTGGTGACCAACCGGCATCGCGTCAGCTACGCCGAGATCGCAGCGCAGCACGGCCATGACGCCTTCCTGCTCGACGACGCGCGCTACCACGGCGTGCTCAGCCCCACCTTTGACCGCATCGCGGCCGAATTCACGCCACAGGCGCGAGCATGAGCGCACCGGGCCGCCCCAAGCGCCAGACCGCAGTGCGCAGCACGGAGGTTGCCTGATGAGCGAACGCCGCGACCTCGATGTGATTGCCGATCTCGTGCCGAGCGGCGCGCGTGTGCTCGACCTTGGCTGCGGCAGCGGCGAGTTGCTTGCGCACCTGGTCAAGCACAAGGGCTGCAGCGGCTACGGCGTCGAGATCGACGACGCGAACCTGCGCGCGGCGATGGCGCGCGGCATCGACGTGCTGCAGTTGAACCTCGAAGAAGGGCTGGCGATGTTCGGCGACGCCAGCTTCGACGTCGTGCTGCAACTGGACACGCTGCAACACCTGAGCAACGCCGAGAAGATGCTGGTCGAGACGGCGCGTGTCGGCCGCATCGGCATCGTCAGTTTCCCGAACTTCGCCCATTGGCCGAACCGGCTGGCGGTGATGCGCGGGCGCATGCCGGTGACGAAGACGCTACCCTACCAGTGGTACGACACGCCCAACATCCGCGTCGGCACGCTTGCCGACTTCGACCTGCTGGCGCGCAAGAACGGCTTGTCGATTCTCGACAGTTTCGGCCTGCGCGACGGCAAGCCGGTGCGACGCGGCGCCAATTGGCGCGCCAGCGTTGCCGTCTTCAAGTTCGAAAGACGCTGAGTCCGACGTGACCGCGTCGCTGACGACCACTGACGGGCTGCAACTCGCCCGCGTGGCTTGGCCCGCACGTGACCGTCCCAAGTCGCCTGCGGCGTCGCCCCCCGCGGCGAACGCGGGCCGCTCGGGAGCGGCCCAGCGCAGACCCGCGTCAGGCACGCCGCGCGGCACGGTGCTGATCGTTCACGGTCTGGGCGAACACTGCGAGCGCTACGTGCGTCTGGCCGCCGACCTGGCCGCAGCGGGCTGGTCGGTGCAGAGCTACGACCAGCGTGGCCACGGCGCCTCGGAGGGCGCGCGCGGCGACATCGCCACGCCGACCAGCCTGCTCGATGACCTGGCGCTGCTGCTCGACACGCTGCACGAGGAGCGCGTGCCGCGGCCGCTGGTGTTGCTCGGCCACAGCATGGGCGGCGCCGTGGCGGCGCGCCTGCTCGCCGACGGCAGCCCGGATGTCGATGCGCTCGTGCTGTCGTCGCCTGCGTTCGAACTCGGCCACGGCGCCTTGCAACGGCTGCGCCTGGCCGTCGGCGCTCGACTGCTGCCGCACCTGGCCATGAGCAACGGCTTGTCGCCGCAGTGGATCAGCCGCGACCCGCAGGTGGTGCGCCACTACATCGACGACACGCGCGTGCACGACCGCGTGACGCCACTGCTGGCGCGCTTCATCGTCGACGCCGGCCGGCACGTGCTCGCCCGTGCGCCGCAGTGGCGCACGCCGACGCTGCTGCTGTGGGCCGGCGCCGACCGTTGCGTGTCGCCGCGCGGCAGTGCGGCTTTCGTCGCCGCAGCGCCGAAGGCCGTGGTGCACAGCCGCTGCTTCGACGGCCTGGCGCACGAAATCTTCAACGAGCCCGAGCGCGATCTCGTCGTCGGCGCGCTGATCGACTTTCTGCGCAAGCGCTCAGTTGCTGCGCGGTGACTCGCCGCCGGCACCCGGTGGCTCGATGCTGCGCAGCTTCGACGCATAGATCGCCCGCTCGCGCGCGGTGACGCTGTTCTTCATCGCCACGTCGAGGTGCTGGCGCGCCTGCTGCACGTCGCCCAGGCCGTACAGCGAAACCGCCAACCAGAAGTGGAACTCGTGGTAATCCGGGTCGCGCTGCATCTCGCGCAACAGATGCTCGCGGGCCGCGGCGTACTGGCCGGCCCGCGCCGCCGCCACGCCTTGGTCGAAATGAGCGAAGGGCGGGTTGCGTTCGAGCGCGGCCAAGCGCTGCTGGAACGGCGCCGCCTCGGCCACGCGCCCTTGCTGCAGCAGCAGGCGCGCCACGTTCTGCAGCGCCGACGTGTGGTTGCCGTCGCGCGCCACGGCCTCGCGGTACGCGCGCTCGGCGCCAGCGGCGAGGCCGCGCCGCTGGTAGACCACGCCCAGCGTGTTGTAGGCGCCGGCATACCCGGGGTCCTGGAGCACGGCTTCGCGCGCGTGGGCGTAGGCGTCGTCGATGGCGCCGCGCACCAGGTGTTCGGCGGCGCGGTTGTTCATGAACATCGCCAGGATCGTCGCTTCGCGGATGACTTGCAGCGCCTGCCCGCGGCCGGCCGCTACCTGCCCGAAATCGATGCGCAGTTGGGTGTCGGCGTCGTAAGCGCCCAGCCGATCGACCAGACGCTTGGCCACCGTGATATTGACGTGGCCGTTGACGAACGACAGGTCGCCGCTGCGACTCCAGGTTTCGTGCCCGGTGAGGGCCTGGAAGGCGATCGGCAACTGCAGGTGACGGGCCAGCGCCGCGGTCATCACCACCAGAGACAGGCAGTTGCCCGCGCGCGCGTCGAAGGCCTCGGCTGCGTTGCGCGTCAGCTCGGCGTCGTACTCCAGCCGCAGTTGCGCCCTGGTGTGCAGGGCCTCGACGAGCGCGCGCTGCGCACCGAGCTGGCGGATCGACGCGGCGATGTCGCGCTCGAGGTAACGCAGCATCGCTGGGCTGAGTGCGAACACGGCCTGGGCGTCGGGCACGTTGCTCGGCGCGTTGAAGGCTGCATCCTCGAACAGGCTGGGCGGCGGCGCGGGCGCGGGCGGCGGTGTGGCACAAGCGCCCGCCACCAGCGCCATCACCAGCGCCGTCAACAGCGTGGGCAAGCGGATTGCCAGCATGGCTTCATGGTAGGCCGGGGGCGCACCGATTCCAAGTCGTGGC
>JANNJX010000780.1:0-2870 GCA_031396005.1 Burkholderiales bacterium | reverse complement strand
GCTGATGCTGGTCGGCCTGATCCTGCGCGGCGTGGCCTTCGACTTTCGCGTCAAGGCGCGCGACGAGCACCGCGCCTTGTGGAACCGTTCCTTCTTCGCCGGCTCGATGATGGCTTCGCTGGCCCAGGGCTGGATGCTCGGCCGCTACATCACCGGCTTCGCCGAGGGCTGGACGTTCACGCTCTTCGCCGCCGCGATCGCGCTCTGCCTGCCCGCGGCCTACACGCTGCTCGGCGCCTGCTGGCTGCTGATGAAGACCGAGGGCGATCTGCAACGCCGCGCGCAACTTTGGGGGCAGCAGGCCTGGGGGCCGGTGGCGCTCGGCCTGCTTCTGATCTCGTTGGCCACGCCCTGGGTCAGCCGCACCGTGTTCGAACGCTGGTTCGCGTTTCCGCAACTGATCGCGCTGTCTGCGATCCCTCTGATGAGCGCGATCTGCCTCTTCGGCACGCTCGCCGTGCTGCGCTCGCGCCAGGTGCTGGGCACGCTGTGCTGGCTGCCGTTCGCGCTCATCGTCACCGTGTTCACGCTCGGCGGCATCGGCTTGGCCTACAGCCTGTACCCGTACGTCGTCATCGACCGGCTGACGATCTGGCAGTCCGCCAGCGCCACCGAATCGCTGGTCGTGATCCTGATCGGCTGCGCGATCACCGTGCCGGCCATTGCGCTGTACACGGTGTATGCGTACCGGGTGTTCTGGGGCAAGGCGCGGTCGCTCGACTACGCGTGAGGAGCCGCTCTCGCCGGTTTCTCGACAACTTCAACGATGTCCGTGAGCGGGCCAAGCTCAAGAAACTGGGCGCTGTCTACGGGCTGTCCCCCGTGATTGGCCCAGAGAAAGCGGTACTCCTCTTGATAGGCAAACAAGAAGTCCTTGTAGGTCGCATGAGACATATGGGCGTCCATCCGCCACTCGCGTGGATCAAAGTACATAGTGGGGGCATGATGAAAGTACCAGCCACGGAAGTGTCGGCGCCCAGCCACTGCTAGTCGCGCTGCAAACGCTTCGATGTCGCGCACCACGACACAATGCGTCGACTCGCCGAAGTCATCGAACATCCTGATATCCCACGCACTTGAGAAGCAAGAGACGAAGTAGTCCGCACCGCGGTGCCTCAAGCGCACGTCGCTAACGATTTTGATGTGGTTGCCGCTGGTCACGTCTCTCGCGCTTACATGCTCACGGGGCAGCCAAGTCGTTTTGACCATCTCATCATCTGCGCGAGCAACATCGCCCTCCATGTCGCGATAGCTGCCAGCAGGAGCCACGCGCAAAACACCTAAGTCTCGAATCGCCTCGGCGTATTGCTGCTTCGTGTACCTGAAAAGTAAGGGAAGTATGTACTTGGCGCCACAAGCGCAATAGACTTCGGCCTAGTGACAGGCCGGTAGCGACGGCGGCTTCGGCCGCCGGTTCGCCTAGCCCTTCTTCGGGGCTTGCGCCTTTTTCGGCGCTGCCTTCTTCGCAAGAGGGGGCGTGTTCGTCAGCTTCCGCAGCACGTCATCAAACGGAATGCGCACCTCGGCGTATTCGTCAATCTCCGGCTGCGGCGCGGGTGCTGGCTGTCGTCTTCGCATCGATGCTCCTAGGTGTAGTCGTTGCCTTTTTCGCAGGCAACGACCTCCGCTCCATTGTTGTAAATCCTTCGGCCGGCATGTCTGAAGTAGGTTTTTCGCGGGTGCCCAAACGCATCCTCATACGAGATTGTTCCCGAGACGCAAAAGGTCATGGCACCGCTGATGAGCGCATCAACCGCTTTAAGGAACCGAACGTCATCAACAACCTCTTGTCGGAACTCGAACGTGTCGTCGTGCCCTGGCCCAATGACTCTGACGCCATGTTCTTGTGGTCGATCTGCCGTGGTTTCGGCGAAGCTATCGCAGTCTATGTGTGCGGTCATCTTTCGTGCTGGGGTGGCCCCCGAGTTCTTAACCTTGACGCTCGCAACAAAGTACTCGGGCGACGGACCTCTGCCGGATGGGGGCCGCAGCAGACCCTTACCGGGCCAAGTGACGTTGATGGATTCGACCATCACGTAAGCCCGCAACTGCTGCTCGGCGCTGGTTCGAGCTTGTCTCACAGTGGCGAGCAGCAGCGCCGTACCGAACACAGCGACAAGAGCACCGAACGCGGTGGCGTAAAACATCCACTGAGCCCAACAGGCCATTTCCTGCTGCGCCTCAAGATCCCTTTGCTCGCGGTCCTTTTCGTCGCTGGGCTTGGTGGCGGCTACCAAAGCCTCTTGCGCCTCAGCTATGCGTTTGAGGCTGTCGTCGATGGAAGACGCTGGGGCGGATGCAGGGTTGCTTGGTGGTTTCTCGCTACCTGCATTAGCACTGGCGCTTGCGTTTGGTCTTTTGCACTCGCCATTCGCCAGCATGGCTAACGCTGAGAACGCTGCAATGGCCGCACAGACTGCTAGGAGGATGGCGAGCGCGAGGCGCAAAACTTATCGCCCTTTGCTACGAGTCAAGCCGCCGATACGTGAGGCGCTTGCCGCCGATGCCAGCAAGCAGGTTGCGTGTGCGCTGCACATCGTCAACGCCGAGCTTGATCCGGTTGTTCCAGCGGAAGTCGAATTCAACGCAGTAGCGTTGCAGGTGCTGCTCGCTGACGCTGTGGAACGTGCCGGTCAGGCCGCGCTTGAGCAGCGCGAAAGACGATTCAACCGTGTTCGTGTGAATCCACGGCTGGATCATGTTCACGTATTCCCCGGCACTGTGGTTAAGGATTCGCTGATCAATGAGCCCCGTGGCCCGGGTTGACGACATCACGACGCGAGGCCAGCGCGAGATCGACCGATTGCGCGCTCTGAACGCTCCCAGCCGGCCGTTTTGCGCCACTTGCGAGGCCACTTCCCGGGTTCAAG
>JANNJX010000657.1:0-3305 GCA_031396005.1 Burkholderiales bacterium | reverse complement strand
GGCCTGCAACGCGGCGAAGGGCAGCGCGCCGGGCTGCCCGGCATACGAATTGGCGCCGCGGCTGAAGATGGTGAGCGCGTCGGCCACCGGCGATTCGGCCAGCGCCGGCGCGTAGACCGCGGCATCGTCGGCGTAGATCAGTGCCGGTTGCAGCGTGCGCAGGATGCCGTGGATGCGCGTGAAGTCGCCCTGCGCGAGTCGGCAGTAGCCGCTGCTGACGGTGCAGACCGCGCGGCCGATGTGCATCGCGGCCAACGCCAGCACGAGCGGATCGAGCGCGTTGTCGCAGAGCACGACGACGGGCCGCCCGGCCGGCAGCCTGCGATTCAACAGCGACTGCGCGACGGCGCCGACTTGATGGCGCAGCACGCCGTAGCTGAGCGTGCGCCAGTCGCCGTTCGACGCCGGCTCCGCGAAGGCCGTTGCATCCGGCGTCTCGCGCGCCCAGCGCTCCAGCCACTCGCCGACGCAGCGTGCATACGGCGCGAGGGGCTCGGGATGGTGCAGCGTGAAGGTGCCGCCGCCGAGATCGGTCTTGACCACGCGCCGCGGCGCGAGTTGCGTGGGGTCGTCGAAAAAGGCCATGGCAACCGCGCGTTACCGGTAGCTGCGCGCGTCCTCGATCACCTTGCCGTCGTTGGCGAGTTCGCCGGGCCGCTTGAAGGCGACGGCGCCGCGCAGCTTGGTGATGTCGCGCAGCGTGCCGGCCACGCGCTCGGCCAGACCTTCGGGGTCGCTGTGCGCGACTTCGGCGAACAGCGTCATGCGGTCTTCGGCCATCTCGCCTTCGACGACCAGCCGCGCGCGCAACAGCTCCGGATGGCGCTTGACCACCTCGGCGATCTGGCTGGCGTGGACGAACATGCCGCGCACCTTGGCCGTCTGGTCGGCGCGGCCGAGCCAACCCTTGATGCGCGCGTTGGTGCGGCCCGTCGGGCAACGGCCGGGCAGCACCGCCGACAGGTCGCCGGTGCCGAAGCGGATCAGCGGGTAGTCGGCATTGAGCGTCGTCACGACCACTTCGCCGACGTCGCCTTCCGGCACCGGATCGCCCGTACCCGGTCGAACGATCTCGACGATCACGCTTTCGTCGAGGACCAGGCCTTCGCGAGCCGAAGTCTCGTAGGCGATCAAGCCGAGGTCGGCGGTGGCGTAGCACTGGAACGCCGAGATGCCGCGTTGCTGTAGCCAGTCGCGCAGCGACGGCGGACAGGCTTCACCGCTCACCAGCGCCTTCTTCACCGACGCGAGGCTGGCACCGGTCTCGGCCGCCTTCTCGACCAGGATCTTCAGAAAGCTCGGCGTGCCGATGTAGGCATCGGGCTTCAGCTCGGCCATCGCCTGCAGTTGCAGCTCGGTGTTGCCGACGCCGCCGGGGAAGACGGTGCAGCCGAGTGCCAACGCGCCGGACTCCATCATCAAGCCACCGGGCGTGAGGTGGTACGAAAAGCAGTTGTGCGCCAGGTCGCCTTCACGCAGCCCGGCGGCATACAGCGCTCGCGCCAGGCGCCAGTAGTCGCGCGTGGCCGACTCGGGTTCGTAGATCGGGCCGGGCGATTGGTAGACGCGTTGCGCCGCGCGAGCGCGCGGCAGCGCGCGCCAGCCGAGCGCGGAGAAGCCGCCGAACGGGTCGGTGGCAACCGATGCGCGCTGGCGCTCGAGCAACTGCGACTTGCGCGTCACCGGCAGCTTCGCCAGCGCGGCCCGTGACGTGATCGCGCTCGCATCGACGCCGGCGAGCAGCGCAGCGAACGCAGCGGTGCCCTGCGCCGCACGAATCTGCGCCGGCAGCGCGGCCAGCAATGCGGCCTCGCGCTGCGCCGGATCACGCGCTTCGAGCGCGTCGTGGAACTCGCTCACTCTTCGCTCTCCCATTTCGACAAACGCTTCTTCACCTCGTCGAGCAACTTGCGCTGGTCGGCCGCGGCTTTGACGCTGACGCGGTCCCATTCGGGCGTGAGCATCAGTCGGCGCGCGAGTTTGGCGTTGATCGTGGCGCCGTCGACCGTGAGCTCGACGACGCGTTTGCCGCGCAGCTCGTAGGCGTTGCCGCGCTCGACGAGCTTCATGTCGCGCAGTGCGCGCTTGATCGTTACCAGCGCGTTGTCGGCGTTGAACGGCAGCGGCGCGAAACCGGCCTCGTCGCTCATGACAGCCACCTCTTGCGCCGCTTGTAGCTCTTCACGTCGCGAAAGTTCTTGCGGTCACCACCGCCCATGCCGAGATAGAACTCCTTCACGTCCTCGTTCTCGCGCAGGTTCTTCGCCTCGCCGTCCATGACGACACGGCCGTTCTCGAGGATGTAGCCGTAGTCGGCGTAACGCAGCGCCATGTTGGTGTTCTGCTCGGCGAGCAAGAAGGTGACCTTCTCGCGTTGGTTCAGGTCTTTGACGATCACGAACACCTCTTCGACGATCTGCGGCGCCAGGCCCATGCTCGGCTCGTCGAGCAGCACCATCTTCGGCTCGGCCATCAGCGCGCGGCCGATGGCGCACATCTGCTGCTCGCCGCCCGAGGTGTAGGCAGCTTGCGACGTGCGCCGCTGTTTCAAGCGCGGGAAGTAGTTGTAGACCTTGTCGAGCGTGCGCGCCACGCCGGCCTTGCCGTCCTTGCGCGTGTAGGCGCCGGTGAGCAGGTTGTCCTCGATCGTCAGGTGGGCGAAGCAGTGGCGGCCTTCCATCACCTGGATCACGCCGCGATCGACCATCTGCGACGTGGAGAGTTTTTCGATGCGCTCGCCGCGCAACTCGATCGAGCCCTTGGTGACTTCGCCGCGCTCGCCGGCGAGCAGGTTCGACACCGCGCGCAGCGTCGTCGTCTTGCCTGCGCCGTTGCCGCCCAAGAGCGCGACGACGCCGCCCTCGGGCACCTGCAACGACACGCCCTTGAGAACAAGGATGACGTGGTTGTAGATGACCTCGATGCCGTTGACGTTCAACAAGACAGTCACTTGCACCCCCCGCGCTGGCGCGCGGCCCCCGCCGAGCGGGGGCGGGCGGCCGGGCGAATAACCCGGCCGCTGATCGAATGCACGGCCTGCACGCTTTTCTTCAGCTCTGGCAGTCGGCCGGCGTGCGCCGTTCGATCTTCTTCTCGGCCGCGTACTTGTCAGCCGCGGCCTTGATCATCGGCTTGATGATCGTCTCGTCGCTCTGGTACCAGTCGCTCGTGAAGTCCCACTTCTTGCCGTCCCAGGTGTGCATGCGCGCCCAGGTCGAGCCGCGGTGGTCGGCACAGCTCGTCGAGATCGGGCGCATCACGCCCTTGAAGCCGAGCGCGTCGAGCTTGGGCTGGTCGAGCGCCAG
>JANNJX010000590.1:0-5286 GCA_031396005.1 Burkholderiales bacterium | reverse complement strand
GCGTGAAGACCATCGTCGCGGCTTCAGGGCCGTTTCGCGGCGGGCCGATGCACCCGTACCTGCTCTACGCCTTCGACAAGGCCGGCGCCGACGTCATCATGACGCTGGGCGGCGTGCAGGCCATCGCGACCATGGCCGAGGGCCTGTTTTCCGGCAAGCCGGCGGACGTGATCGTCGGGCCGGGCAACAAGTTCGTCGCCGAGGCCAAGCGCACGCTGTTCGGCAAGGTCGGCATCGATGTCTTTGCCGGGCCGTCGGAGGTGGCGGTGATTGCCGACGACAGCGCCGATGCGGCCATCGTCGCGAGCGATCTCGTCGGCCAGGCCGAGCACGGTCACGAATCGCCAGCGTGGTTGTTCACGACCTCGCGCGCGCTCGCTGAAGACGTGATGCGGCGTGTGCCGGCGCTGATCGACACGCTGCCGCCGACGGCGCGCGACGCGGCCGGCGCGGCGTGGCGAGACTACGGCGAAGTCATCGTCTGCGATACGCGCGAAGAGGTGGCCGTGCTCTCAGACCGCCATGCGCCGGAGCACCTCGAAGTGCACACGCGCGATCTCGACTGGTGGCTGTCGAACCTCACCTGCTACGGCTCGCTCTTTCTCGGCGAGGAGACGACGGTGGCCTACGGCGACAAGGCCAGCGGCCCGAACCACGTGCTGCCGACCAAGGGCGCGGCGCGCTACTCCGGCGGCCTGTCGGTGCACAAGTTCATGAAGACACTGACGTGGCAGCGCATGACGCGCGAGGCCGCGCGCGATATCGGCGAAGTCACGGCGCGTATCTCGCGGTTGGAAGGCATGGAGGCGCATGCGCGCACCGCGGACGACCGGCTGGCGAAGTATTTCCCGGATCAGCGCTTCGAGCGCGGGGAGCCGGTGACGGTGTGAAGACCGAGCTCGCGTCGTTGTTCGACCTGCGTGGCAAGCGCGCGCTCGTCACCGGCGGCAACTCGGGCATCGGCGCGACGATGGCGCGAGCGCTCGGCTTGGCCGGTGCACGCGTGCTGCTCGTCGCGCGGCGCGATTCGGAGCTGAACGCGACCGCGCAGCAGTTGCGCAGCGACGGCATCGAGGCCGACACCCTGAGTGCGGACCTCGCGAACGTCGAGGCCTTGCGCGCCGCGGCGCAGCGTGCCGGCGCCATCGACATCCTCGTCAACGCCGCCGGCATCAACCTGCGCCAACCATTTGCCGAGGTCACGCCCGAAGCCTGGCAGACGCAGCTCGCGCTGCACTTGGGCGCGCCGTTTTTCCTGACGCAGGCTTTGGCTCCCGGCATGGCCGCGCGCGGTTGGGGCCGCATCGTCAACATCGCGTCGCTGCAGAGCCATCGCGCGTTCGCGAACAGCGCGCCCTACGGCGCCGGCAAGGGCGGCGTCGTGCAATTGACGCGCGCGATCGCGCAGGAGTGGGGCGGCAAGGGCATCACCTGCAATGCCATCGGGCCGGGCTTCTTCCCGACTGCGCTCACGGCGCCGGTATTCGCGGACCAAGCGCTCGCCGACAAGCACGCCGCGCAGACCTGCGTCGGCCGCAACGGCGAACTCGGCGACCTGCACGGCGTGACGGTCTTCCTCGCCAGCGACGCCAGCCGCTACATCACCGGCCAGACGCTGATGGTCGATGGCGGCTACACGGCGCGATGAACACGCGCCTTGACTCCTTCTGGATGCCGTTCACGCCGAACCGGCAGTTCAAAGAGCAGCCACGCCTGGTGGCTACCGCCGAAGGCATCGCCTACCACACGCCGGACGGCCGCGAGATCCTCGACGGCACCTCGGGCCTGTGGTGCGTCGGCGCTGGGCACCGCCATCCGAAGATCGCCGAGGCGATGAAGCGCCAGATCGACACGCTCGATTTCGCGTCGAGCTTCCAGGTCGGGCATGCCGGCGCGTTTGAACTTGCCGAGTGCATCGGCGCGCTTGCGCCACCGGGCATGGACCGCGTGTTCCTCGTCAACAGCGGGTCGGAAGCGATGGACACGGCGCTGAAGATCGCGCTCGCGGTTTGGCGCGCACGCGGCGAAGGCCAGCGCAGTCTGTTCATCGGCCGCGAGCGCGGGTTTCACGGCGTCGGCTTCGGCGGCATTTCGGTCGGCGGCATGACCAACAACCGGGGTGCCTTCGGTGGCGCGCTGCTGCGCAGCGATCATTTGCGCGCGACCTGGGATCCGGCAACACAGGCTTTCGTGCGCGGTCAGCCCGAGAGCGGCGCCGAGATGGCCGACGAACTCGAGACGCGGATCATCGCGCTGCACGACGCGTCGAACATCGCGGCCGTGGTCGTCGAGCCTGTCGCCGGCTCGACCGGCGTGTTGGTGCCGCCGCGCGGCTATCTGCAGCGCCTGCGCGAGATTTGCAACCGTCACGGGCTGCTGCTGATCTTCGACGAGGTCATCACCGGCTTCGGCCGCCTGGGCGCGATGTTCGCGGCGCAGGCATTGGGCGTGGTTCCCGACATGATCGTCTTCGCCAAGACGGTGAGCAATGGCGCCGCGCCGCTGGGCGGCGTGATCGTCAAGCGCGAGTTGCACGACGCGCTGATGCACGGCCCGCCGCATCTGGCCGAGTTGATGCACGGCTACACCTGCTCAGGCCATCCGTTGGCTTGCGCGGCTGGGCTGGCGATGTTGGACGTGCTCGAAGAAGAGCAGTTGCCGCAGCGCGTGCGCGAACTCGCGCCGCGCTTCGAAACGATCGTGCACGCGCTGGCCGATGCACCGGGTGTGGTCAGCATCCGCAACATCGGCCTGGCTGCGGGGATCGAGCTCGCGCCCGACGCCGCAGGCGCCGGCGTGCGCGGCGCGCGCGCGCAGGCCGCAGCGTTCGACCACGGTGTGCTGACGCGCGCCCCGGGCGACACGCTGATCCTGGCGCCGCCGTTCGTCTCGACGCCAGATGACATTCAACGCATGGCTGACGCGCTGCGCCGCGCCATCGAGGACACCGCAACACCATGAAAGCCCTGGTCTACACCCAACCGAACGAAGTGCAGTTGCAGCAGCGGCCAATGCCTCTGCTGGCGCCGGGCGAAGTCGTGCTGAAGATCGAAGCCGTCGGCATCTGCGGCTCGGACATGCACGCCTGGCACGGCCACGACCCGCGGCGCAAGCCCGGCCTCGTGCTCGGGCACGAGTTCGTCGGCCGCATCGAGCAGTCGGCGGCACCGGGCTTTGCGGTCGGCACGCGCTTCACCGGCAATCCGCTGATCACCTGCGGTGTCTGCGAGTATTGCGTGCAGGGCCGCAACAACCTGTGCGCCAACCGCAGCATGGTCGGCATGACGCGGCCCGGCGCCTTCGCCGATTACCTGAGCATCCCGGCGGCGTCGCTGATCGCGATGCCGCAGGACCTGTCGGCGCGCGCCGCGGCGCTGACCGAGCCTGCGGCCACCGCCTGGCATGCGATCAACCTGACGATGCGGGCATTGGTGCGGCCGATCCACGAATGCCGTGTGCTGGTCATCGGCGGCGGCGCCATCGGCATGCTGTCGGCGTTGCTGCTGCGACACCTGGGCACGCATTGCGTGGTGCTGGCTGAACTCAACGCGCTGCGGCGCGACGCGGTGGCGGTGCACGCGCAGTGCGAGGCGATCGATCCGCGCGCCGCGCCGCTTGCGGACAACAGCTTCGACGTCGTGATCGACGCGGTCGGCGCCAAGGCGACGCGGGTTCAAGCCTTCGCCGCGATCAAGCCCGGCGGCGTGATCATGCATGTCGGCCTGCAGGATTGGGCCAGCGAGATCGACATGCGCAAGCTGACCCTCGCCGAGGTGACGCTGCTGGGCACCTACACCTACACCACGGCCGACTTGCGGGCGACTGTCGCTGCGTTGGCGCAGGGTGCGTTCGGCGATCTGTCGTGGGTCGAGGAACGGGCGCTCGACGACGGCCAGCAAGCGTTTCTCGATCTCGACCAGGGCCGCTGCGCCGCAGCGAAGGTGCTGCTCAGGCCCTGAAGACTGGCTGCCCCTCGCCCGCTGCGCGGGCACTCCCCCAGGGGGAGGGTCAGGCCGACGCTTGGGAGCGGCCCGGCGCTGGCCTGACCCCGCACACCGCGCACGGCGCCTGCCGCGCCATCCGAATCTCGTTCCACTCCATCGACCGCGCGTCGAGCATCTGCAGCCGCCCGGCGAGCGAAGAGCCGACACCCACCAGCAGCTTCAGCGCTTCGGCCGCCTGCATCGTACCGATGATGCCGACCAGCGGCGCGAACACGCCCATCGTCGCGCACTGGACTTCTTCGTACGTGGCTTCCGGCGGGAAGATGCAGGCATAACAAGGCGCATCAGCCTTGCGCGTGTCGTAGACCGAGATCTGGCCGTCGAAGCCGATCGCGGCGCCGGAAACCAGCGGCTTGCGGTGCTTCACGCACGCAGCGTTGACGGCGTGGCGCGTCTTGAAGTTGTCGCTGCAATCGAGCACCACGTCGGCTTCGGCGACGAGTGCATCCAGGCGCGCCGCGTCCGCCCGCTCGATCAGCGGCGTCACCAGCACGTCCGGGTTGATCGCTGCGACCGACGCTTGCGCCGACGTCGCCTTGGGCGTGCCGACGCGCGCCAGGTTGTGCGCGATCTGGCGCTGCAGGTTGGTCAGGTCCACGGTGTCGTCGTCGACGATCGTCATGCGGCCCACGCCTGCCGTGCCCAGGTACAGCGCCACCGGCGAGCCCAGGCCGCCGGCGCCGATGACGAGGGCGTGCGACGCGAGCAGCCGCTGCTGGCCCTCGATGCCGATCTCGTCGAGCAGGATGTGGCGCGAGTAGCGAAGGAGTTGGGTGTCGTCCATAAACAAAGCCCGCGCAACGCCAACAGAAAACAAGGCCCGCCGAGGCGGGCCTTGCTCGCGGTCTTTTACAGAGCCTACTCGGTCTTCGCCTCGGCCTTGCGTTCGATCGCGCTCTTCGACGCGACCACGGTCTTGCCCTGCAACTGGTTCAGCGCCTGGCGCAGCGGCCAGTCTTCGGCGCTGCCGAACTCGGGCAGCGGTTTGGGCTGCTGATCCTTGCTCTTGGCCAGTTGCTCTTCGAACTTCTTGCGCGCTTCGTCGCGCGCCTTCGTGCGGGCGTCGTCCTTCTGCTCGTCCTTGCCTTGCAGGTGCTTGTCGAGATCGGCCTCGCGCAAGCGCAGCGCAGCGAAGACATTGCCTTCGGCGGTTTCGTCGAGCCAGACATCGGGCACGATGCCGGTGGCCTGGATCGACTTGCCGCTGGGCGTGTAGTAGCGTGCGGTCGTGATCTTCAACGCCGTGTCGGCGGTGAGGGGCCGCCAGGTCTGCACCGAGCCC
>JANNJX010000551.1:0-2434 GCA_031396005.1 Burkholderiales bacterium | reverse complement strand
GCCGAGGCGCTAGGCATCACCGCGCACCGGCTGAAGGCGTTGGGGCTGATCGACAAGATCGTCAGCGAACCCGTCGGCGGCGCGCACCGCGATTCGAAGGCGATGAGCGCGTCGTTGAAGCGCGCGCTCGGCGATGCGCTGCGGCAGGTCAACGACTTGAAGGTCAAGGAGTTGCTCGACCGCCGGTACGAGCGCCTGCAGTCCTACGGGCGCTTCTCCGACACGAAAGAGAAATGAGGAGCGCTGACGGGCCGCGCCCTAGGCGCTCGCCCCCCGAGGGCCACGAAGGGGCCCTCTCGGTCCCTTGGGGGACGGCGCGGAGCGCCTTGGGCGCCAGATGAATTCGGTCGCGGTGGCCGTCAGCGGCGGCCGCGATTCGATGGCGCTGCTGCATTGCCTGGCGCGTGCGGCGCAAGCGCAAGACGTCGAGGTCTGGGCGCTGCATGTGCATCACGGCTTGCAGGCGCAGGCCGATGAGTGGGCGACGGTGGTCGAACGAACTTGCACGCGTTGGTCGACGAAGGGCTTGCCGCTGCACTTCGCGATGCAACGTCTGGCCGGCAAACCGGCGCGTGGCCAAAGCGTCGAGGCGTGGGCGCGGGCAGGGCGCTACAAGGCGCTGGCAGCGATGGCGCGCGAGGCCGGTTGCGATGTGATCGCGCTTGCGCATCACCGCGCCGATCAGGCCGAGACGTTTCTGCTGCAAGCCCTGCGCGGCGCGGGCGCTGCCGGCTTGGCATCGATGCCGGCCCGCGCGGTACGTGACGGCATCACCTGGGTGCGACCCTGGCTCGAGCAGCCGCGCGAAGCGATCGAGGCCTATGTGCGCGAGCACCGCATTCGTTTTGTCGATGATGCAAGTAATGCCGATCCGCGGTTCGCGCGCAACCGCCTGCGCCTGCAAGTGATGCCTGCGCTGCGCACGGCGTTCCCCCAAGCCGACGCTGCGTTGGCAGCCGCGGCGAGGCAAGCCGCGCGTGCGTGCGCGTTGATCGACGAGGTGGCGAGCGCCGACGTGGCTGCCGCATGCGATGACAACGTGTTGGTGCAGGAACGTTGGCAAACCCTGTCCGCCGTGCGTCAGCGGGAGTGCTTGCGCGCATGGCTGGCGCCGCACGCTGCGCACGGTGTGACCGATGCGCTGCTCGATCGCCTGCTGCGCGAGTTGCGCGACGCACAGCCCGCACGCTGGCAGCTCGACGGTGGTGGCGAGCTGCAACGTTACCGGGGTCGGATCACGATGCACTTGCCGAGCGATGATGCGCCGAAGCAGTGGCCTTGCGCCGCCGAGGTCGATCGCGTCGGCGCGCACGCAGTGCCAGGCTTTGCGGCATCGCTGTGCGTCGCCAAAACGCGCCATGGGGGCATGCCGCTGGCCCTGCTGAACGACGCGACATGGCGCGCACGCGAAGCCGCGCAGCAGTTCCAACGCGCCCCGGCCACACCGCCGCGCAGCCTGAAAAAGCAGTACCAGGCAGCCGGTGTGCCGGCATGGTCACGCGATGCGCCGCTGCTCGTTTCAGCAGATGGCCAACTGCTCTTCGTCCCCGGCCTCGGCGCCGACGCGCGCGCGCTGGCCGCACCGGGCCAGCCGCGTGTCAGCTTGTCGTGGCAAACGAGCCGATAAAATCGCCGCCTCATACAGACACGCACCATGTCATTGATCGTTCACAAGTACGGCGGCACCTCGATGGGCTCGACCGAGCGCATCCGCAACGTCGCCAAGCGCGTCGCCAAATGGGCGCGTGCGGGGCACCAGATGATCGTCGTGCCGTCGGCGATGAGCGGCGAAACCAACCGCCTGCTCGGCTTGGCCAAAGAGTTGCAGCCGGCGCTGATCACGCCGGCGATCCTGCGCGAGTTGGATGCGATCGCGGCCACCGGCGAACAGGTCTCGGTCGGCCTGCTGTCGTTCGCGTTGCAGGCCGAGGGCCTGCAAGCCGTGAGCTACGCCGGCTGGCAATTGCCGATCGCCACCGACTCGTCGTTCACCAAGGCGCGCATCCAGCAGATCGACGACGTGCGCGTGCGCGCCGACCTCGACGCCGGCAAGGTGGTGGTCATCACCGGATTTCAGGGCGTGGACGACGGCGGCAACATCACCACGCTCGGCCGCGGCGGCAGCGACACGTCGGCCGTGGCCGTGGCCGCGGCGATGAAAGCGACCGAGTGCCTGATCTACACCGACGTCGATGGCGTTTACACCACCGACCCGCGCGTCGTGCCCGAGGCGCGGCGGCTGGCGACGATCAGCTTCGAGGAAATGCTCGAGATGGCCAGCCTGGGCAGCAAAGTGCTGCAGATCCGCTCGGTGGAGTTCGCCGGCAAGTACCGCGTCAAGCTGCGCGTGCTGTCGTCGTTCACCGACTGGGACATCCCGATCGACGAAGAAGCCGCCTCCGGCACCCTGATCACTTTCGAGGAAGATGTCAAC
>JANNJX010000544.1:0-2275 GCA_031396005.1 Burkholderiales bacterium | reverse complement strand
GAGTTCAACGTCTACCGCTGGGCCGGCCGCATGCTCGCCGATGCCGGCCGCTGGCGTCTGCGCTCGCGCATCGAGGCCCGCGTGCGCCGGCACGGCCCGGTCACGGAGCAGCAGCCGTGATGCAACACCTGTTCTCGCCGCCCGGGCAGGCCGCGCTGGCCGCGGCGATGCGGCGCTCTCCGCTGCTGGCCTTCGACTTCGACGGCACGCTGGCGCCGATCGAGCTGTTGCCGGAGCAGGCGCGCGTGCCGGCTGCGCTGTCGGCGCAGCTCGCGGCGCTGGCCGCGCGCGCGCCGGTGGCCATCGTCACCGGGCGCGCCGTCGCCGACGTGCGTGGGCTGCTCGGCTTCGTGCCGCGCTACATCGTCGGCAACCACGGCGCCGAGGACGAAGACGAAGCACCGGCCGATCGGCCCGCGCTGGCCCGCGCCATCGATCCGCTGCGCCGCTTGCTGGCGGCGCAGGCGGCGGCGCTGGCCGACGCCGGCGTGCGCGTCGAGGACAAGGGCCTGTCGATTGCATTGCACTACCGCCTGGCGCCGCGGCCCGCCGACGCCACCGCGCTGATCGGCGAGATCACTTCGCAGTTGCCGCCGACGCTGCACGTCTTTGCCGGCAAGATGGTGGTCAACGCCATGGCCGCGCGCGCTCCCGACAAGGCCGATGCCGTGCGCCGACTGCAGGCGCGCAGCGGCACGGGCGGCGTTTTCTACGTCGGCGACGACGTCAACGACGAGCCTGTCTTCCGCTCGGCGACCGCGCACTGGCTGACGGTGCGCGTCGGCAGCGACGACGTGGCCAGCCATGCGCAGTACTTCATCGACAGCGTCGACGAGATGGCGCCGATGCTGCAGCGCCTGCTGACCCACCTGCCACCGCCGCCTTGATCGTGGGTCACGGCCGCACGGCGACGCCTTCATGCGCCATGCCGGCGGCGCGCTGCATCAGATGCACCTCCAGCGCCAGCCACTCGTCGGCGCCCGGCGTGAACGGCTCGGCGCGCACGCCGACGACGCAACTGCGCAAGCGCCGCTCGAGCGGGCCGAGCGCTTGCCACTCAAGGCGATAGGTCGGGTAGCCGGTGGCATGCCCCTGCGGAATCGGCGCGCCGCCCAGGCGCGCGCCCGCGCGCTGGTCATGGCACTGCGCACACGACAGGTTCAACTGGCCCAGGCGCTGCTGCCACAGCAACGCGCCGCGCTCGGCCCACGGCGTCATGCGCGCATCGCGTGGCGGCGCGATGCGCTCGCCGCGTGACTGGTGCGCAAGCCGGGCCGACAGCGCCAGCACCTGATCGCCAGCGGCGGCCTGCGCGCTTTGACCGAGATGCTGCACGCGGCACTGGTCGATGCGCGAGGCCAACGTGCGCGGCTTGTTTTGCGCTACATCGAACGCCGGATAGCGCGCGGCCACGCCGGCCAGCCCGTCGGCGTGGCATCCGGCGCAACTGCGGCCATTGGCGGCGCGCTGCGACCACAGCGCCTGGCCCTCCAGCACCCAGAGCATGCCGGGGTTGCGCGTGTCGTCGCGTTGCAGGGCTTGCAGCGCGGCGCTCATGTCGTCGAAGCCGCTGCGGCGCGTCTGCTGTGCGGCGGGTGCAGCCGGTGCGGGCGCGGTGCAGGCGCCGAGCAAGGCGAGGACAACGAGGCCGATGCGGGCGAGCATCAGGACACGATCAGCGCCTTGGTCTCGCTGTGCTTGAAGCCGTTGTCGCCTTCCCAGGCGAAGGTCAGCGTGCCGCTGCGCTGCGCGCGCAGCGTGAAGGCGAGGTACGGGTTGGCTGCGATCGCGGGGAACAGATCCATGCCGAACACATGCTCGCCGTCGAGCCGGCACTCGAATCGCGTGACGATGTTGCGCGGCACGAGCTGACCCTGGCCGTCGGGGCGGTGGCCGGTTTCCATCGGGTGGCCGAGCGTGGTCCGGATCTCGATGATCTCGCCGCGCTTGGCCGCGGGGATGTTGATCAGCGTGCGCGCGGTGGCCATGTCAGTGGCGCCCGGCCGCCCGAAGCCACTGACCGCCCCCTCGGGGGGCAGGAGCGAAGCGACGTGGGATTTGTTTCATCCTAGCTCTCCACGCACGCCGCGAGGGTAACGATGACATCGACGCGCTGCTGCCAGACGCTGCCGTCGCTCATGCGCGCCAGCGCGGCGAGCTGCTGCGTCGTCGACAGGCGGATGCGCGTCGACACCTCGGCGCGGCCGTTGGCGGGGCCGAGCTGCCAGCGCGCAATGTCGCGCTGCGGGTTGCGCTCGTTGAACAAGGCGATCTC
>JANNJX010000508.1:0-4182 GCA_031396005.1 Burkholderiales bacterium | reverse complement strand
AGCACCTTCACCTTGGCGTCGTACAGAGCGTCGTCGGCCGGGCTCGAGCCCTCGAGCTGCGCGATCAGGTCCTTGGCCGTGGCGTGCTCGACATCGGCCTCGTCGATGAGGTCCTCGTCGTCGCCCAGCGCGCTGCGCGCTGCCGGGTAGAAGATTTCTTCCTCGACGGTGGCATGCACCGTCAGCATCTGGCAGATCTCATCGGCAATGGCCAGCTTCTCGTCGTCTGCGGCGTCGGCCTTGACCAACTTGTCGTACTGCTTGAACAGCGCCTTCACTTCCTTGTGGTCGTTGGTCAACATGACGATCGCGTCATCGACCTTCGATGCGGATTTGGCAGGGGCCTTGCGGCTCGGGGTCTTGGTGGCGGGCATGGGGTGCTCCTTGATGGGTGGGATGGCTGGTCTCGAGTGGCAATCGGCGCTCGAGTGGCAATCGGCGCGCCTGACCGGCGCCAGTGCGCGGTAGGCACATGTTTTGCCACCCATCAACGCCGGTGCACCCCGACCGGCGTTTGCAGACATCAAGGAGATCGTCATGGGCAAGTACTTTCTGGGCTGGCTACTGGGCGTGCCGGTGGTCGTGCTGGTGCTGTTGTGGTTCTTCTTCAGCTGACGGGCCATGAAGGCACCCCCATCGGGCACGCCGCCCGAGAAGACAACGCCGTCTCGCGCCAACCAGCGCGAGCCGCAGCTGCCACACGAGCGCGATCAATCGAGCGAGCCGCAGGCGCCGGTGAACGAAGACGCGCGCAAGGTGGGTGAACAAGCCGCGCGCGACGTCGAACGCGGCCTGGTCGACACCGACCGCGGGCCGGTTCTCGAACGCCTGAACGCGGAGCATTTCAGCCCTGCCGCAAAGCGGGCGACGCGCAAGCGCCGCTGAACGGCCGCGCGGAGATCAGACCCGGCGGCCGACGTTCACCTGATTTCTTGAGTTCGCGCCGAACGATCGACGGCTGGAGCGAGAGGTGGCGCTGCGGCCGACTGTGCGCTCGGGGGGTCGGCGCCTTCGTTGCGCTCGGCCACCGAGTGGTGATGTTCGCGCTTGGCTTTGCGGGCGCGGAACCACTGGTACGCACCAAAGGCGATGGCCAGACCGAACGTGGTCACGATCAGAAAAAAAACGAGGTTGTCTTGTGTCATCGGGCACTCCTGAAGTCGAGGCAACGCATTGGCAAGCGGCATGCCGCCTCGATGCGCGGCGAGCGCGGCCCCGCTATGTCTTGCGCGCTCCGCGGCGCGTTCGCCGCGCCCGGTGCCAGGCCATCAGCGGCGTCGCCGAAATGCCGTGAACGACGATCGACAGCGCGATCGTCCACAGGCAGGCCGAGACCAGCGCCGCGGCCAACGTGGCCGGCACGTCCCGCGCCAGCGCAAAGGCGAGGTAGAACAACGAGCCGATGCCGCGCACGCCCAACCATGCGACGAGGCGGCGCTGCGGCGCCGGCAACATGCTTTTGCGCACTGTCAGCAGCACGCTCGCCGGCCGCACGACGAAGATGAACAAGACGGCGAATGCCGCCACCGGCGCCGTCAGCGGCGTCCAGGCCAGCGCGACGCCGAGCAGCATCACCATCGAGACCTCGATCAGGCGCTCGCAGCGCTGGCCGAAGGCCACGAGACGTTCGCTCATGACCCCTTCGCGCCCGCCTTCGGCCGCCTTGGCGCTGCCGTGGAACAACGCCAGGCCGGCGGCGAAGACGAGCAGGAAGGCCGACGTCGCCGTCAGCCGTGCCAGGCCCAGGCCGAGTGCGATCGCTCCCAGGTAGAGCAGTTCGTCCCACTCGATCGCATGGCCGCGCTTCAACAACGCCTGCACGGCGAGGCCGAGGCCGCGGCCGTAGAACCAACCGATCAAAGTGCCGCCGCCGATCGCCCAGATCAAATCGAACGCGAGCCAGGTGGCGCCGTAAGGTCCCAGCGTGTGCAGGCCGAGTAGGCCGAGCGCGAACATCGTGATCGGCAATGCCGTGCCGTCGTTCAGGCCGCCCTCGGCAGTGAGCGACAGGCGGACCGCGTCGCGATCGCTCTCTGTCTGCACCTGCACTTCCGAGGCCAGCACAGGATCGGTCGGGGCGAGGATCGTTGCCAACAGCAACGCTGCACCCACGCCCAGGCCGAGCAACCAGGCTGCCGCCGCCGCGGCAAAGACGATCGTTGCCAGCATGCCGGCGCTGGCCAGCAGCGCAGCCACCCGCCAAGCCCGCCAGGTCGGCGGTACGCGCAGCCGCAGGGCGACGGTGAACAGCGAGATCAGCACGGCGACCTCGGTCACCACGAGCAGCGTCGGCGCATGCTCTACCGCATCGGCCACCGTCAACGGCGACGCCAGCGCGCCAGCGAGCCAGCCCACGGCCAGATACACCGCACCCGGCGACAGCGGCAGCCGCGTCACCTGGCGCTCGGCCAGACTCATCGCCACCAGCACCGCGCCGAGCAGCAGCAAGGTCGCGGTCAGCACGCCCAACCGCCGCGGCGCTCGCCGGCTCGACTGCGGTGTCTCATGGCAGGCCCTTCCGCAATCGTTGTTGTTGTGCCGGCAAAAGAGCAAACGGCGTGCCTGGGTTGCTTTTCGTCGCCTTCGTAGGACAGGGCCCACGGTGGCGCGCCATCTCATCCTGCGACGCATGCCGCGCTCACGACCTAAAGTTTGTGCGATGGGTTCCGCCCGGCCTAAGGAGCAAGCGCAGCGATGACGAACGACGATCTGTACTGGCAGCAGCATCTGACACGCCAGCCGTTTTACATCGATGGCCTGACCTTCGACGACTACGCGCCGGCGTTTCGCATGGGCGCCGCGCGTCAACGCGACGACACGCTGTTCGAAGACGTACAGGCTCGTCTGTGCCCGGATTGGGACGACGTCAAGGGCAAATCTCGCCTGACCTGGCACGAAGCGCGTCACGCGGTTCGGGCGGCCTGGGAGCGCGCGACGACGCACGCACAACAACCACACGCACGCCCGCTCGCCACCGAGCCATGGCGGCACACCGAGCAGCGAAGGATCGCGACATGAAAAGCAGCACCAGTACCCTGGCCGACATCCGCGGCACGGTCGAGTACCGGCTCGGCGACGGCCCGCTGTGCAGCGTGCCCAAGGGGCCGGTCGAGGTCGAGGCGTCCGGCAACGATGTCACGCTGAGTTGGGGCAGCGATCAGACACGACAGGCTGCGGCAATACCGGCCAGCGATTTTTCGCGCTACGTCGCCAGCAAAGCCATCGTCATCGGCTGAGCGTGGTGCCCGAGTTGTCGGTGCCGTCCGACAGCGCGATTGCCTTGTCGCCTATTACCCGCCGATCCGGGCCGATCTATCGTTGCGTTATCGGACGCAATGCGTTCGACCGATTCAATCTCTGAAGGAGCAGACCATGATTCAGCAACGAGCTACCACCCTGACCGTCTTAACCGCGCTCGCCGCGGCCTTGACGTTGACAGCCTGCAACCGCAACGAAGACGGCCGCACCACGGGCCAGCAAGTGGACCGCACGGTCGCCAAGGCGGAAAAGAAGGCCGAAGGCGCGATGGACACCGTGGCGATCAAGGCCAAGGACGCCGTCATCACCTCGTCGGTCAACGCCGAGTTGGCGAAAGACAGCCAGTTGAGCGCACTGCGCATCAACGTCGACACCGTCGAAGGCCGCGTGGCTTTGAAGGGCACTGCGCCCGACAGCGCTTCGCGCGAGCGCGCAACCACGCTGGCGCAGCGCGTCGATGGCGTCAAGTCGGTCGACAACCAACTCACGGTCGCGCCCAAGGGCTAAAGCGACAGAGCATCCCGTTCCCTGTTTTCGCAACAACACTTGAGAGATTCCCCATGAAAACACGTCAGTTCCTGATTGCCGCCATGTCCGTCACCGCTTTGCTCGCCGGCACCGGCTGCGCGGTGATGCGCGACCAGCAAAGCGTTGGCTCCTATGTCGACGACGCCACGTTGACGACGCGCGTCAAGGCCAAGTTCGCCGAAGACAAGACGGTCAGCGCCATGTCGATCAGCGTCGAAACCTTGAAGGGTGTGGTGCAACTGTCCGGCTTTGCCAAGTCGAGCGAAGAGAAGTCGATGGCCGAGCGTCTGGCTCGCGCCACCTCCGGTGTCACCGGCGTGCGCAACGACATCATCGTGCGAAGCTGATCGTTTCTGAACCTCCCCGGCGCGCTTGCCGCGATGGCGGCGCGCCGGG
>JANNJX010000440.1:0-1594 GCA_031396005.1 Burkholderiales bacterium | reverse complement strand
TTGACCTCGTGGCCGCCGTCGAGCATGACGATCGGCCGCACCGAGACGCCCGGCGTCTTCATGTCGATCAGCAAGAACGAGATGCCGGTCTGCGGCTTGCCCTCGTTGCTGGTGCGCACCAGGCAGAAGATCCATTCGCCGTACTGACCGAGCGTGGTCCAGCTCTTCTGGCCGTTGACGATGTAGTAGTCGCCGCGGCGCTCGGCCTTGCATTTGAGCGACGCCAGATCGCTGCCCGCGCCCGGTTCGCTGTAGCCCTGGCTCCACCACACCTCGCCGCTGGCGATGCCGGGCAAAAAACGCTGCTGCTGCTGTGGTGTGCCGAAGGCCATGATGACCGGCGCCACCATCACCGGCCCGAACGGCACGACGCGCGGCGAGCCGGCGAGCGCACATTCTTCTTCGAACAGGTGACGCTGCACCGCGTTCCAGCCGGGGCCGCCGTGCTCCTTCGGCCAGCCCCAGCCGAGCCAGCCCCTAGCGCCGAGGATCTTTGCCCAGCGCTGCATGTCGTCGCGCGTCAGGTGCAAGGCGTGGTGCACTTTGTGGCTGATTTCCGGCGGCAGGTTCGCGGCCACCCATTCGCGCACGTTCTGCCGGAACGCAGTCTCTTCGGCAGTGAAGCTCAGGTCCATGCGTTGTTGTAGCACGTGAGGGCAGCGGCTGCGACCACAATGCGCGCGATGCCGTCTGCACCAAACGCCCTCGAAGTCGCTGCCGCGATGCGTTGCGCCGATCGTGAGCTGCTGTCGCTGGCGCTGATGCACGTCCGCAACCGCAGCTTGGCGTGGCTGTCGCTTTTGGATCGCGTGCCCGCAGCGCGTTGGACGGCCGGCCGCACCGCGTGGTGGCAGGAGCGTTGGATCGCGCGCAACGTGCAGCGCTCGCGCGGCGCCGCAGCCGACGTGACGCGGGCGCCGCTGGCGTCGATCGAGCCGCTGGCCGACGGCTGGTGGGACCGAGCGCGTCATGACGACCATGACGGCGCCGGCCCGGACCCGGACGTCTTGCGCGCCTACCTCGCCGAAACGCTCGAGGTGACGCTCGACCTGCTGGCGGCCACCGACGACAGCGACGAGGCGCTGCATTGGTACCGCGCCGCGCTGTTCGAGGAAGATGCGCTGCTGCTGCGCCTGGCGGCGCTGGCGCAGCGGCAGCGTATCGACGTGCGGCGCCTCCTGCCCGAGCGCGTGCTGCGCCCGGTGCGGCCGCCGCTCAGGTTTGCGGCGCAGCGCTGGCGGCTCGGATCGTCACGCGGCGGCTTCGTGCCGGCCGCAGAGCAGTGGGCGCACGACGAGCCTGTGCCCGAGTTCGAGATCGACGCGCAAGCCGTGACGTGGCAGCAGTTCGCCGAGTTCGCCCTGGACGGCGGTTATGACGATGTGCGCTGGTGGAGCGAAGACGGTGCGCGCTGGCTGCAGGCCGACGCGCGCCGCACGCCGCGCGATGTCGAGCAGTTGCGCCACGGCGTGCTGTTGCAGCGCTTCGGCCAGCTCGTGCGTGCGCCGGCCGGTGAAGCGGCGTCGATGCTCGGCTGGTATGAAGCCCAGGCGTGGTGCGCCTGGGCCGGGCGGCGGCTGCCGACGGAAGTGGA
>JANNJX010000419.1:0-7118 GCA_031396005.1 Burkholderiales bacterium | reverse complement strand
GGAAACATGGCGATGCCGATCGAGCACGACAGCCGGACCTCGCTGCCGCCACCCGCCGAGGTCGGCAGGTGGTACGGCGCCATCAGCGCGTGCAGCGTCTGCTGCGCCAGCGCGGCCGTGCTCTCCTGCGAGCCCGGCTCGGCGTAGAGCAGCAGGAACTCGTCGCCGCCGATGCGCGCCACGCTGTCCTGCTCGCGCGTCTGCTCGGCCAGGCGGCGGCCGACCTCGCGCAGCACCTCGTCGCCGGCGGCGTGGCCGAAGGATTCGTTGACGGCCTTGAAGCCGTCGAGGTCGATGAACAGCACCGCCATCGCCGACGCCTGGCGGCCGACGCGGGCCAGCGTGGCGTCGAGCTGCTCTTCGAAGTGCAGCCGGTTCGGCAGGCCCGAGAGGCCGTCGCGGAACGCCAGTTCGCGCAGGCGCTTGTTGGCCGACTGCAGCGAGCCGGCCAGCGCCTGCGCGCGCCGGCCCGTGCGCGAATCGACCAGCGCACAGACCAGGCCCATGACGACGATGAACGCGGCAAAGCCCGCCAGCAAGCCGATCAGCCGCGCATCGACGGCATCGGCCGGCAGCGGGCCGGACAGTTCGGGCGCGGCCGCCAGCGGCACCGGCGCGGCGTGCAGGCCCAGCGTCTGGCCGGCCACCAGCGCCAGGGAGAACACCGCCATGCCGGCCAGGCGCGGCCCGATCGTGCGACGGGTGGTGCGCCGGCCGGGGCGGTTGAGCATCTGCAACGCCGCGCCGACGCCCAGCGTGGCCAGTGCCAACGCGGCCCACAACGGCGCGCCGGCCTGCAAATCCCAGCTCGGCGCTTGCGCCAGCGACGCGCCCATCAGCAGATGAGTGACCGCCACCGTGGCCATCAAGGCGGCGACGACGAGGGGGTTGACGACACGCGGCGACACCGCCCAGCGCCCGGCGACCACCGCCAGCGAGGAGCCCGCGACTGCAGCGCACCAACAGGCCAGCAAGGGCCCCCAATGCAACCACGGCGTGGCGTCAGGCCAGGCGGCGCGCCACGACAGCAGCTGCAGCAGCCACAGCCCGCTGCCGACGGCGAGCGCGCCGCCGGCGCCCCAAGACAGCGCCACGACCCAGTCCTGCGAGCGCACCTTGCGCAAGACGTGCAACAGCAGCGCCGCCACCGCCCCGCCCAGCACGAACAAGACCAGCGCAGCCCACACGCCGAGCGCAGCCGAGCCCAACAGGGGCGGAGTCACCGATGACATGAAGAGCGTGAGTGTGGGCGCTGACCAGCCGGTTTTCGGCAGGCGCGGATTGTTGCAGAGGAAAGTCGCGCCGCGGCGGGTTTTCGCGGGCGCAGTCCCTGCAAACTTGGGGTCAGGGGCGCGCCGAGAAGCCGATGCCCCGGCGCTCGCGCACGCCCGGTTTGACGCGGTGCTCGCTCTCCAGCTGGGCCAGGAACTGATCGGCCTCGAAGCCGACGCCGAGCACGTCGACTTGCCGCTTGACCGCGGCAAAGTCTCCGGCAGCGAGCTGGTCGAGCGCGGCCAGGCGGCTGCACTGCTCCGCGGTGAGCAGGCTCGCGTCACCATTGAGCGCCTCGACGACGAACATCGCTTCGCGCTGCTCGGCACGCAGCGGCCGGAACTTGACCTTGAACGTGAAGCGGCGCAACGCCGCCTCGTCGAGTTCGTCGAAGAGATTGGTCGTGCAGATGAAAAGACCCGCGAAACGCTCCATGCCCTGCAGCATCTCGTTGACTTCGGTGACTTCGTATGAACGCTCGGCGCGCTGGCGGCTGCGCAGGAAGCTGTCGGCCTCGTCGAGCAGCAGCACGGCGTTTTCGGACTGTGCTTCCTCGAACATCTTGGCCATGTTCTGCTCGGTCTCGCCGACGAACTTGCTGACCAGATCGCTCGCCTGGCGGATCAGCAGCGGGCGCTGCAGCTCGCTGGCGATGTGTTCGGCCAGAGCCGTCTTGCCGGTGCCTGGCGCGCCGTGAAAGCACAGCGTGCCATGGCCGCGGCGGCGCAGCGCTTCGATGATCTTGGGCATCTCGAAACGCGATTCGACGTTGAGCAGCGACAAGTCGTAAGTGGTGACGACGCGCCGCGCACCAGCCTGTTTGCGCGATTGGCCGAGCGCCTTGTCGGCGTTGACGAGCTGTCGCTCGATCATCGCTTCGGCCGTCATCAGCAAACCTGCGCGCTGCGCGCTCCGGTCTGTGAGCACTTCGGAGCGGCCGAGCGCGCTCACGGCCTCGCCCGCCGCGAGCTTGGCAAAGCGCACCGCCGTGCGGATCTGCGCCGGCGTCAGCCCGCGCCGCTCCGACAAGCGCTGCACGAAACCTTCACTCACCTCGACGCCCGCCAACGAGCGCGCCACCAGCGCTTCGCGCGCCCCTGGCGGCGGCGACTTCAACTCCAGGTGGTACTGGAAGCGGCGCCGAAACGCCGGGTCGATCTGCTCGATGCGGTTCGTCACCCAGACCACCGGCACCGGATTGGTCTCGAGAATCTGGTTGACCCAGGCCTTGCCGCTGACGCTCGACGACGGCGCGGCATCGGTGGCGTCCATGCGTGCCAGCAATTGCGCCGCATCGGCCGAGACGGGCGGGAACACATCTTCGACCTCGTCGAACAACAGCGCCACGTTCGGGCTCGCCTTGAGGAAGACTTGGCTGATCTGCAGCGAGCGATAACGGTCGCGCCCGGTCAGCGAGTTGCCGTCGCGATCGGCGTATTCCACTTCGAACAACTCGAGGTTGGCCGCCTGCGCGCAGACGCGCGCCAGTTCGGTCTTGCCGGTGCCCGGCGGGCCGTAGAGCAGCACGTTGACGCCGGCGGTCTTGCTCGCCACCGCATTGGCCAGCAGCGTCGTCAGCACCTGCACGTCGTCGGCGACGAAGGCGAAGTCGCTCGCCGTGAGTTCGCTTTTCGCCGCCGGCCGCGTGAACACCGCCATCAGCTCCGCAGGCGCCTTGTACTCGCGCATCAGCACAGGAGGCAACTGCTCGCTGACCTTCATCAGGTCGGCGAGGTCGGTGATGTTGTGCTCCGAGATCAGGTTCTCGACCATGCCGGTGCGCTCCAGGCGCGAGCCGGCGCGCAGCGCTTCGGCGACTTCCTGCTCCTTGACACCGGCGACGTTGGCAATCGCCGCATAGGCTTCCTGCGCGCTGCCGACCTTGAACTCGACGAGCAGGCCGCGCAGCTCACGCTGGTAGCGCGCCAGCGTGCCGTAGAGCAGCAGCGCGCGTTCGGCGGCGTTCAATTGCAGCAACCCACCGAGCGCCTCGATGTTCTTCTGCACCAGCGTCGATTCCTTTTTCAGCGAGCGCTCGAGCCACTCGAACGTGGCACCGAGCACGGTCAGCAGATCCTTGGGCGCATCCTTGACGTACTCGTCGATGTAGAAGAACAGCGTGCCTTCTTCGTAGGGACCACGCCAGGCGCCGTAGCGCTGCACGAAGGCCTCGTCGGAGAGCGCATCGTGGCCCGTCCACTGAGGGTTGTCCTTGCAGCGCCTGCCGAGGAACTCGCGCACGCGCTTCAACACCGGCAACGGCCAGGCGAGGTGGCGGCCGGTGAGCGCCAGCAGGTTCGACCAGTCACGGCGCAGATTGAAGCGGCCGGCGTTCTTGAGTGTGAGCGCGAGCACGAACTGCGAGCACATGCGGTCGAGCACCGGCGCCTCGCGCAGCGCAGGCGAAGCGATCACGGCAGCGGGCGCGCGGCTCTTGCTGTTCATGCCATCCCTCGAAGAAATCCAACACCACGGGTCAGGCCATCTTGGCGCGGCCGCTGCACCGGGGCAAGCCCCGCGAGCGCTACGTCAATGCAAGACGACGGGCTGCTGTGCCATCGCGCCGTAGCGGCCGATGTACTCGTCCAGCTCTTCCTCGCTAGGGCTGGTTTCGATCAAGGCATCGACGCCGGCCTTGAACTGCGCGGCCAGCGCGCCGTCGATGAAGATCTCCTTGCGCGCGAACTTGTCGACGATCTCGTAACCGCCGCGTGCGGGCAGGTGTTCGTGCGCCTGCGTGTCGAATTGAACGACGGCGAACTGGTCCGAGTTGTAGAGCATGAGCATGTAAGGGGCCTCCAGCACGTCACTTGAGCCCTGCAACGCGGAAATCAAGGCCCGGTTGACCCCGCGTGCAGTTGCAGCTCCAACGGTGAACCGCCCTCGGGTTGGGTCAACAAGGCCCTGACGGGAATGTGACCACGCGCCGCGTCGAGCCAGACGTCGACCTGCACATCACGCGGTTTCCTCGCCTCGCGCACGAGCTTCAACGCCGCGACCTCGCCGACTTGCTCGGTGCCGATGACGTTGAACGTCCACACATCGGCGCCGCCGCGCGCGCCGATCACCATCAGCACGACGCTTTGCCCGGCGGTGAAGCGCTGCGGCGCGGCTTCGATCACCGCCGGCAGTTGCAGCATCCACGTCAGCCGGTCCTGCACGCCGGCGACGAGCGGCAGCTCGTGCGTCGGCCCCGAGAAGGTGATCTTGCCGGCGTCGCGCTGGAAGTTGGCGGCCTGGCTGTCCTTGCCGCGGCGGCGGATGACGAAGCGATCGGGCGCGATGCCGGCGCCGTCGATGGCGCCGCTGCTCACCCAGTCGAGCACGCTGATGCCGGCGATGAAACCTTCGAGCTTCATTTCGTAGCGCTGCTGCTCGTCGGGTGACCAGGTCAGGAGCGCGTCGCCGCCGGCGATGCCACGCGTGAGCTGGTAGCGCCAAGTGCCGGCCGGCGGCAGTCGCGTGGCATAGACGGGTATGTCGATCGCGGGCGCGGACGGTGGCTCGCTCGCTGCGACGGCAGCAGGCGTCGGCGCTGCCGCGACGGGTTCGACGACAGCCGCGACAACGACAGGCTCCGGCGGCGGTATTGACACAGGCACCGCCGATGCGGCCGGCTTGGGCGGCGGCGGGCGTGCCACTCTGGGTGCGGTCTTCGGCGCGACGACCGGCAGCGTCGCCATCGCCTCCACCGCCGAGGGCAGCGTCGTCGCCGGTAGCGTCACGCTGCGCACGCTCAACGTCGGTGCAACGGCCACCGCCTCTTCCGGATCGACCCACGACGGCGCGAGCGACAACAGCAGCAGCCAGTGCACAGCCAGCACGGCGGCGCCCGCCAGCACAAAGAACAGCCAGCGCCGCCGGATGCTTGTCGATGGGCTGGAAGAAGGACTCGAAGGAAGGACCGACAATTGCGGCACGATGAAACTCGCCACTTTCAAGGACGGATCGCGCGACGGCCAGTTGGTCGTCGTCTCACGCGATCTCACGACGGCGCATTTTGCGACCGGCATCGCCACGCGCTTGCAACAGGTGCTCGACGACTGGAACTTCCTGTCGCCGCAGTTGCAGGATCTGTACGTGACGCTCAATCAAGGCAAGGCGCGCCACGCCTTCGAGTTCGTGCCCTCGCTGTGCATGGCGCCGCTGCCGCGCGCCTGCCAATGGGCCGACGGCTCGGCCTACATCAACCACGTGGAGCTGGTGCGCAAGTCGCGCAAGTCGGAGGTGCCGCAGAGCTTCTACACCGACCCGCTGATGTACCAGGGCGGCAGCGACGACTTCCTCGGCCCGCGTGACGACGCGCCGTTTGCGAGCGCCGACTGGGGCATCGACTTCGAGGCCGAGATCGCGGTCATCACCGCCGATGTCACGAGCGGCGTGACGCCGGAGCAGGCGCTCGAAAGCATTCGCCTGGTGATGCTGGCCAACGACTGGAGCTTGCGCCATTTGATCCCGAGCGAACTGGCCAAGGGCTTCGGCTTTTTCCAGAGCAAGCCGGCCACGGCGTTCAGCCCGGTCGCGGTGACGCCCGACGAACTCGGCGACGCCTGGCAAGGTGGGCGGGTGCATCTGCCGATGCAGGTGAGCTGGAACGGCAAGCAGGTGGGGATGTGCGACGCCGGCCCGGAGATGACGTTTCACTTCGGCCAGTTGATCGCGCACCTGTGCAAGACGCGGCGCGCCCGCGCCGGCTCGATCATCGGCTCGGGCACGGTGAGCAACAAGGACTGGAGCAAGGGCTACTCGTGCATCGCCGAGAAGCGCTGCATCGAGACAATCGAGGACGGCGCGCCGAAGACGCCGTTCATGGCCTACGGCGACACGGTGAAGATCGAGATGAAGGGCCAGGACGGACAGTCCGTCTTTGGCGCGATCGAGCAAAAAGTCGTCGCGTCCGCTTAAGCAAATGCCCCGTCAAGCGCTCCTCGGCAGTGGCGCTTCGCGGCAGCGGCAGCGGCGCCACGATCACACGATGGTCGTTACTTCGGACGCATGTCGCCACCGCTCGCAGGCGGGAGTCCCCCTGTACCGGCGTCGAGGCTGCGCCTCGCGCGTTCAGCCGCTCAGCCGCTCAGCCGCCTCATATCATCCACTCAACCTTTGCGCTTCCTGGCCACAGGCTTGGCGGCTGGCGCAGCGTCGTCGGCCGCAGCACCCGGCGTCAGCGCTTGCGACAAGCCGACCAGCACGCCGCTGGCCATCGCCGCGTAACTCTCGGCCAGCGCGGTGGCGGCCCGCACGCTGGCGCTGCGCGCGCCGCGCATCGCTGTCTGCATCTGATCGGCGAACTCTTCGACCGTCTTCGCGGCGCTCATGCCTGACAACGAACCTCCGGCCTGCAGCTTTTCCATCGCCTGTTGCCACGGCGCGGCCATCGGGCCGGCTGCCGCGCCGGCCTTCTTCACCGCGCCGATCAACAAGCCGTCGAACTTGTCGAGCTCATCGAGCGCTTTTTTCAGATGCGTTTCGCGCAGATCGACGCCACGCTCGGCGAACTGTTGCAGCGCCGCCTGGTTGGCCTGCACGGCCTTGACCAGCGCCGCGTCCATCCCTGCCACGGCCTTGTCGAGCAGGCCCTCGACGGCTTCGGCGCCGAGCGGGCTCTTGGCAGCGCCCGTCGACACCGCCTTGGTCACCGCGTCGAGCGAGGAGCGGATGTTGGCCAGCGTCAGCTCGCGGCCGCGCAGCGCCGCCAGCGTGGCCTCGGTGACCGCGCCCTGCACGCGGGCGCTGGACGCCGCGCTGGCGTTTTCGAACATCGAGATCAGGGCGTCGGCATCGAAGGCGGCCATCGGGTGCTCCTCGTCGTTGCGGGCTTGTCAAGGCGCGATGCTCGCACCATG
>JANNJX010000388.1:0-2428 GCA_031396005.1 Burkholderiales bacterium | reverse complement strand
GGCGACACGATGGACACGCCGATGGGCGAGCGCTGGTGGCCGAACAAGCTCTGGGGCGGCGCCGACGAAGCCGGCTCGACCAACTGGTACACCAAGCCCGAGGTCGTGCAGCGCGCGCTGGCCGAAGCCAAGACGGGCAAGACCTACAAACTCGGCCGCCCCTACACCGCCACCATGCCGACCTTCGGCGAGCGCAAGTTCGTGTTGCGCATCCCGGGTGGCCCCACCGGCGGCCCGTTCGGCGCCAACGCGCTGGTTTACAACGACGAGTTCGTGGCGACCGAGATCGGCCAGATCGGCACGCAGTTCGACGGCATGGGCCACATCGGCATCGCCATCAACGGGCCGGCCGACAAGAGCCAGATCCGCTACTACAACGGTGTCACGCAACTGGAAATCGAAGGTGCCAGCGGGCTGAAGAAGAACGGCGTCGAGAAGCTGCACCCGATCGTCGCCCGCGGTTTTCTCGTCGACGTGGCCGGCGCCAAAGGGGTGCCGAATCTGGAAGCCGGCTACGAGATCACGCTGGCGGACGTGCGCGACGCGCTTTCCAAACAGGGTCTGGCCGACGTCAGGTTCCTGCCCGGCGACGGCGTGTTCTTTCGCACCGGCTGGAGCGTGCACTGGATCAAGGACAACGCCAAGTTCAACAGCGGCGAGCCGGGCATCGGCATGGAAGTGGCGAGGTGGTTGAGTGACACGGTGCAGGCCGGCGTCGTCGGCTCCGACACCTGGGGTCTGGAGAACGTTCCGCCCAAGGACCCGGGCTGTGCGTTCTGCGTGCATGCGCACCTGCTGACGCGCCACGGCATCGTCAACCAGGAGAACATGGACCTCGATGCGCTCGCGGCCGACAAGGCGTGGCGCTTTCTCTACCTGTACAGCCCGATGCCGATCGTCGGCGCCACGGGGTCGGCGGGGTCGCCGGTGGCGGTGCGCTGACACAAGACAGCCCGCATCGTTCGCATCGAATCTCGGTCGCGCTGAAGGGCTCTGACGCGCTCAGTGCTTGCGCGCGACGATCTGCACCGGCGCCGGCAGCGCGACCTCGCCGACCGGCGCCAGCAGGTCTTCGAGGAAGAATGCCGACAAGCCTGCCCGTCCCGCCAGCCCGGCCTTGGCATAAACGGAGCGCGCCTGCGCGCGCACCGTGGCCTCGCTGGTCTCGCGCAGCAGTGCAATCTCCTTCAGCGACAAGCCCTTGATCAGCAGCAGGGCGACCTCGCGCTCGGCCTGGCTCAAGTTCCAGCGCTCGAACTGCGAGCGCATGGTGGCGCCGAGTCCGTCGATCAGCGATCGTGCCTCCGCGCGCCAACGCTGGCCCTGGACCCGCGCCGAGTCGAGTTCGCGCATCAGCGCCAGCTGTTCGTCATGCTGGCGCCGCGTGACCTGGAACAGCCGTGCCATGCCGACGCAGACCAGCACGATCGGCACCAGTTCAAACAGCTCGAGCGCCAGTAGCCATGCCGACATCTCGGGATGCGAATGGATCTCGAGCGCCAGGTACAAGGCGATGCCGGCGAGCACCGCGAGTGCGGACGCGACGCGGTTGCCGCTCATCGCCGTGTGCCGTTCATGGCGCCGTTGAGAACGTCAACTCGACGAACGTGATGTTGCCGTCCGTGCCCTTCGCGCCAACGGCGAACTGGTACTCGGAGGCACGTGCGAGAAACTGCTGCGGTACGCGAAGCTGGGTCGTCGGCGGGAAGATATCGAAGCGCATTTCACCACCCGTTTCCTCGTTGTTCAACTCGAGCACATAGCGCTCGACGCCGCCGACCGGCGCCCAGCTCAGCACCAAGTCGTTGACGCCCACCACCTGACCCGGCGCCGGCGTGAGCAACGCCGAGGCGGGCGCGATGCGGTGCGACAGCGGCGCGCTGCCGGCGACGCATTTTCCCGACACCGTGCGGCCGAAGAAGTAGTAGTCGCCCTGGGGGAACGACGCGAGCACGCGCGACAGGTCGGGCGGCTCCGCGGACTCGAGATTGAATTCGCGCAGGCCGATACCGCTGCCATCCCCTTTGATGTTGGCGACACGGCGGCCGTCCGGCGCGGTGATGACGAGGCGCTTCAGCCCGTCGTCCTGACCCTTGGCGAACAGCACCACCTCGGTGTCGCCGTCAGTGGCGTTGCGCTCCAGCGTCATGCGCAGTTCCGAGAACTCGATGCAGCGCAAGCTCGCGCGGAAGCTGGGGTGGGCGAGGTCGTCGTCGGCGTCTCGGCCGGCCGTGTCGGCGGTGGCACCCAGCGTGATGGCGGCCAGCGCCCCCATCAGCGGCATGGCGAGCCAGTTGGCGAGGTTGTGGCGATGCTTCATGGCGGTCTCCTGCTAAACGGGACGGCGAAACGCCTTCCCAGAGCACCATCGTTGCGCCCTCACCGGCGCTCTCGCATCGACCTTATGACGTAGTCAGCGTCATCGCCG
>JANNJX010000368.1:0-3216 GCA_031396005.1 Burkholderiales bacterium | reverse complement strand
AGAAGGATCTCAAGGGCAACAACGAGCTGCTGCAACTGCTGCGGCCCGACCTGCTGCGCGAGATCCATGACGCGTACCTCGCCGCGGGCGCCGACATCATCGAGAGCAACACCTTCGGCGCGACCTCGATCGCGCAGGAAGACTACGGCCTGGCGCACATCGCGCGCGAAATGAACGTCGCCGCGGCACGCATCGCCAAGGAAGCGGCGCAGGCCGCGAGCACGCCGGACAAGCCGCGCTTCGTCGCCGGCGCGCTCGGCCCCACGCCGCGCACGGCCAGCATCAGCCCCGACGTCAACGACCCCGGCGCGCGCAACGTCACCTTCGAGCAATTGCGCGCGTCGTACCGCGAGCAGGCCGAGGGGCTGCTCGAAGGCGGCTGCGACCTCTTCCTCGTCGAGACGATCTTCGACACGCTCAATGCCAAGGCGGCGATCTTCGCCCTCGACGAGCTGATGGCCGAGACCGGCGAGCGCCTGCCGGTGATCATCTCCGGCACTGTCACCGACGCCTCGGGGCGCATCCTCTCCGGGCAGACGGTGCCGGCGTTCTGGCATTCGGTGCGCCATGCGCGCCCGCTCGCCGTCGGCCTGAACTGCGCGCTCGGCGCGGCGCTGATGCGGCCCTACATCGAGGAGCTGGCCAAGGTGGCGGGCGACACGTTCGTCTCGTGCTACCCGAACGCCGGCCTGCCGAATCCGATGAGCGAAACCGGCTTCGACGAGACGCCGGAGATGACGGGCATGCTGCTCGAAGAGTTTGCGAAGAGCGGCTTTTTGAACATCGCCGGCGGCTGCTGCGGCACCACGCCGGAGCACATCGCCGCGATCGCGCACAAGGTCTCGGCGTACCGGCCGCGCGGATTGCGCGACCCGCTGTTTTCCGCGCTCGAAGCGGCCGAAGCCGCATAACGCTTCAGTCTTTCTTCTCGCTCCAGCCGGCCGCCTTGACAGGGCTGCTCGTCTTCTTCGGGGCGCTGACGTCGCCTTTGCTGCGCGCGATCGGCTGCGGGCCGTTGCTCGGGATCGTCAACCGCAACTGCACCGGCCCGCCGGCGCGTGTTGCGGTTTCGGTGACGGCCACGCGCGTGGCAGCGATGCCTTTGCTGCCGAGCGCCTCACGCACTCTCGTGGCCCGCGAATGCGCCAACGCAGCATTGCCGCTCGCATCGGCCGGCGCATTGACGTGGACGCGTGCCGCGTTCTGCCGCAGCAGGCTCTGCGCAACGCGGTCGAGCACGGCGTTGAGGGCAGGCTTGATGTCGGCCTTGCCGGCATCGAACGAATTGGCCAGTGGCACGTCGAGCTGCAACGTCACCGGCGGTTGTGCGGCGATGACCACCGGCGTGCCGCGGAACCAGTCTTCGAGGAAACGCTGCTCGGTGGCCAGCGGCGTGGCCGACGGTGTGCCTGGCGCCGGCGCGCGCGGCGAGGCGTTGGGGTCGCCTGGCATGGCATTCGGCGCCGGCGCGCCGAACACGCCCGAGCCCGGCCAGGACGACGACGGCGCCATCGGGCTGCTCGCGCAAGCGCTGATCAACAGCACGCTGAGCAGGGCGGAAGTGGTGCGCCAGAGTGCGCTGGAAGGCAGCATCGACATCGAAAGCGCTCGGGTTGTTCTGTGAGTCGGTGGGGTGACCGAGCGCCAACTGTAGGCCGCATTGGCGTCAATGCAAGCCCGGGTTGCGCGAGGGGTTTGTCGTGCAGCCGATTTAGGGAGAAGGTGCAACCGACGGTGTCGCGCTGCCCGGCTCGGCCGGCACGGCAGCCACATCCTGTTGGGCTTCGGCTTGCATCGCCGGTGGCGACAGTGGCAGCGCTGCTTCGCGTTGCCGCGCCAACGCCGGCGGGTTCCAGAACAGCAGTTGCATCCGCGCCTTCTCGCGCCGCTCGGGCGACATCGGGCGCATCGCGTCGACGACGCGCGCGACACGGGCCTGGTCGATCTCGAGCGCGGCCTGTTCGGACTTCAGCAGCGCATCGGGCGCCGGCAGGAGGCTCGCCAACCACGCAGCGGCCACCGGGCCGACGGCCGACGCATCGCGCTGCCCCAAGTGCACACGCACCGCCCGCTCGGCCCCGCAGACGCCGTCGCCCCAGGGGGCCAACGCCAAGTAGAGCTGCAGAATGCGCGCCTTGCCGAGCGTGCGCTCCATCTCCACCGCGTAGAGCAGCTCGCGCAGCTTGCGCGACGCGCTGCGCTCGTCGCCGGCGACGACGAGCTTGGCCAGTTGCTGCGTCAACGTGCTGGCGCCGGCGATCGCCGCGCCGGGCCGCTGGTTGCGCTGCAGCGCCTCGGCCAGGGCCTGCAGGTCGTAGCCCGGATGCGCGAAAAAGCGCGCGTCTTCGGCGGCGATCACCGCGCGCGGCAGCCAGCCGACGACCGTCGGCACGCTGCCCTTCGCATCGACGCGGCAGGCGGCGGGGCGCTGCATGTCGGCCAAGCGTTCGCTGGCCAAGCCCGACACCTCGAAGCCCTCGACCACCGGCACGATGCGCCACGGGCCGTGCTGCGACGGGCTCGACAGCGTCACGGCCAGCGTGCCTTTGACCTGCACCGTGTCGCGCTCGGGCAAGTCGCTGCCGAGCACGTGCACCGCATGAGCCATAGGCGTCGGCGGCAGGCGGGCGTCGATCTTCAACTGGCCGCGGCGGTCAAACTCGGCGCGGCCCTCGAGCGTGATCGTGCGCTGCTGGCCGAGTTGCAGCGTGCCGCGATAACGGTCGGCGCCGTCGGGGCGCAGCACGAGCTCGGCGCGCTCGACGGCCAGCGGTTGCGGGCCGAGCGCGGCCAGCGCAAAGCGGCAGGGTTCGCAGCGCGCGCTGATGCTGCCACTTGGGCTGCCGTCGGGCCGCGCACTCATCCGCCAGCGGCCCTGCGCGGTGGCGAACGAGCGGCCGTCGATCACGCGCGCGGCCAGCGGGTGTGTAGCCGCGCGCAGGAGCACGGCCATGCTCGCCTCCTGTTCGATCACATGGCCGGCGAGCGTGAAGCGCAGCGGCATCGACAACTCGCCGCCGCGTGCCGCGAGCGAGTGCCAGGCGAGCGCCGACAGCGCGGCAAAGATCGAGGCCAGCACGGTGATCAGCACCGCAGCGAATACGAACCAGCGACGAAGATTCATCACAGACTCTCCACCTTCGTGATCGCGCGCCACGGGCCCGCGCTTCGGTCCAACGACGCGGCCCAGAACCAGGCCGAGGTGTCGGTGAAGGC
>JANNJX010000336.1:0-5057 GCA_031396005.1 Burkholderiales bacterium | reverse complement strand
TTGCCGAACTGCACAGCGCCGCTGATCGTCAACGCCACGCTGGCGTTTTCTTCGGCGGTGCTCGAGACCGCGGCGCTCGGCTTTCTCGGTCTCGGCGTGCCGGCGCCGTTGCCGGAGTGGGGCACGATGCTGGCGTCGGCGCGCGACTACATCGCGCGCGCGCCGTGGGTGGTGACGATGCCCGGGCTGGCGATCCTGATCTCGGTGCTGGCGATCAATCTCGTCGGCGACGGCTTGCGCGATGCGCTCGACCCGAAGTTGAAAAAACTCTCGTGACAATCCTGCTCGAAGCCCGCAACCTGCGCGTCGACTTCGGTGGCTTCGCCGCCGTCGATGGCGTGGACCTCACCGTCGAAGCCGGCGAGGTGCTCGGCATCGTCGGCGAGTCGGGCTCGGGCAAGTCGGTGGCGATGTTGGCGCTGCTCGGTTTGGTCGATGCGCCGGGCAAAGTCAGCGCCGACGCCATCCGTTTCGACGGCCGCGATCTATTGCACATGAAAGCGCGCGAGCGCCGCAACATCGTCGGCCGCGAGATCGCGATCGTCTTTCAGGATGCGCTGGCCAGCCTCGACCCGACGTACACGGTCGGTTTTCAGATCGGCGAGGTGCTGTCGGCGCAGCTCGGCCTGCGCGGCGACGAGAAGCATCGTCGCGTCATCGAACTTCTCGACCAGGTCGAGATGCCCGACGCGGCACGGCGTATGCACGCCTACCCGCACCAGCTCTCCGGCGGCATGAACCAGCGCGTGACGATCGCGATGGCGCTGGCCGCGAAGCCGCGTCTGCTGATCGCCGACGAGCCGACGACCGCGCTCGACGTCACCGTGCAGGCGCAGATCATGGCGCTCTTGGCGCGGCTGCAAGCCCAGACGAAGATGGCGCTGCTGCTGATCACGCACGACCTCGCGCTCGTCGCGCAGCAGGCGCAGCGCGTGGCGGTGATGTATGCCGGCCAGGTGGTCGAGACCGCCGATGTGGACCGGCTGTTCGACACGCCGCGCCACCCCTACACCGCCGCCTTGCTGGCCTCGCTGCCGGAGCGCAACCAGGGCGCGCGCCGGCTCGACGCACTCGGTGGCGCCGTGCCCGGCCGCTTCGACCGCCCGCGCGGCTGCCTGTTCGCGCCGCGTTGCGAGTGTGTGCAGGCGCGATGCAGGAGCGAGCGACCGTCGCTGCACAACGGCGTGCGCTGTTTTTTTCCGATCGACAAGTGACCGTGCTGCTCCAAGCCACCGACCTCGCGCGCCACTACGGCGTGCGACGCGGCTGGCTGCGTCCGGCGCTGACGGTGCGCGCGCTCGACGGCGTGTCGTTCACGTTGGGCGCCAAGCGCACGCTGGCCGTGGTCGGCGAATCGGGCTGCGGCAAATCGACGCTGGCTCGCCAGCTGGTGATGATCGAGCGGCCGACACGCGGCACGCTGGCGCTGGACGGCACCGACGTCGCGCACGCCGAGAAGGCGACGCTGGCGGCGATGCGCCCGCGCGTGCAGATGGTGTTCCAGAATCCGCAGGCCTCGCTGAACCCGCGGCAGACGGTTGCCGCTACGCTCGCCGAGCCGCTGAAGTTGAACACCACGCTCACCGTGAGCGAACGCCGCGAGCGCATCGACGCACTGGCGGCGCGTGTCGGCCTGAAGCCCGAGCATCTGACGCGCTATCCGCACATGTTCTCCGGCGGCCAGCGCCAGCGCATCGCCATCGCGCGGGCGATGATGCTGCGGCCCCAGGTCATCGTCGCCGACGAGCCGACGTCAGCGCTCGACGTGTCGATCCAGGCGCAGATCCTGAACCTCTTCATGGACCTGCAAGACGAGTACGGCACCGCTTTCGTCTTCATCTCGCACAACCTGGCGGTGGTCGAGCATGTGGCGCATGACGTGCTGGTGATGTACTTCGGCCGCGTCGTCGAGAGCGGCGCCACGGCGAACCTATTCGCACGACCGCTGCACCCGTACACGCAGGCATTGATCAGCGCCACACCGGCGATCCGATCAGCCGACCGCCGCCAGCGCATCGTCATTCACGGCGAACCGCCGAGCCCGCTCGCCCCGCCGGCAGGTTGCGCATTCGCGTCGCGCTGCCCGCGCGCCGAAGCGCGTTGCCGCAGCGAAGTGCCGCACTTACGCAACATTGGGGATCGGCAGGCGGCCTGTCATCTGTTGTGATGCGTTCATGACCCATGACCGTCTGGCCCAACTGCTGCTCGGCGCGGTGCGAGCGCAGCGCTTCGAGCAGACGGCTGATGCGATGCTGGGCGGCGCCCCGCTGGCACATTTTCCAAGCATCGATCTGGCCGTCGTCGCCTTCCCGCGCCAGGCAAGCCCCGTGTGGGCCAACGTGCTGTTCTCGCGCGAGCATCCGCAGGGCGTCGTCGCCGACATCGGCAGCGACGGCGGGCCGGTGCGCAACATCCGCTTCGACGCCGACGTGCGCGACGATCAGCAGCGCTCCGTGGCCTGGTGGCCCGATTCGGATTGGCAGCGCCTGCACGTGCCGCCGCTGTGGGGCGAGGGCCCGCACCGCTTCGTCGCCCCGTACCCGGCGTCGCTGGCCAAGTTGATGGTGGCCGTCGGCGTGGCGCGTGTGGTCGATCAGCAAGGGGCGTCGTGGGACGATCCGATCGAACATGCCGGCGCGGTGCACAGCGTGGCGCAGCACGGCGAGGACATGATCACCGTCAGCGGCAACAACTCGACCTCGGCGCTGGTGGCAATGCTCCACCGCTGCGGCATGCTCGGCACGGCGGGCGACCGCCTGCACGACGCCTTTGCGCTCTACGGCTTGCCGACGCTGCGCCTGGAAAACACGCGTCCCGACGGCGGCTGGGGCAACGCCGCAGGCGCCGGCGTCGGCCAGTTGCAGATGACGGCGTGGGACACGGCGCGCCTCGTCTGGCTGCTCGACGCCGATGCGCCGGCGGCGCCCTGGCTCGCCCCGGGCACGCCGCCGCTGCTGTCGCGCGACAGCCAGCGCCAGTTGCGGCGGTGGCTCGAAGCGCAGGCGCTGCACGAGGTCTTGTCCTCGACCGCACTGGCTGGCGAGCCGGGCTGGGTGGCCGGCCTGCCGGCGCAACTGCCGCCACGCTGGATCGATGCCGACGGCGCGGTCCAGGCCGGCGGCTACCGCTTCGAGCCCGACGTGCGCACCGCGTCCGCCCGGGCCACGCTGCGCTTCGCGCACAAGACCGGCACCACCGAAAACTACGCGTCCGATGCCGGCATCGTGCGCGGCATGACGCGCGAAGGCGGGCCGCCGCGGCATTGCCACTACCTCATCGCGCTGCTGTCCAACCTCGGCACGCGCTACGCGCCGACGCCGAACTGCGCGACGACGTGGCGCATCCCGGCGCTCGGCCGCACGATCGACGCTGCGTTGATGCCCTGGCTCGGCTGATGCGGCGCCGGCGCGCGGGCGGCGCGCGACGCCGACGCGAGAGAAATTTCGCTGTGGCTGCATCCGCTGCCGGCCTTCGCCAGTAGTGCCGGGCCTGGACATGCCGATCGTCCTTTCTTGATCGGCCACTCGAAGGCCAGGAGCCCGTGATGAAAAAGATACTTCGGTTCGCGCTCGCAGCGGTGGCAAGTGTTTGCATGGTCGGCGCGTCAGCGCACGACGACCGCGACGACCATGACCGCAACGACGACCGCCGCGGCTGCGCCAGCGGCGTTGCCGGCAGCGACAACGTCTTCAAGACCTTGCAGGTCGTCGGCCTGACCGCCGACCAGCGACTGGTCTGCTTCAACGAGCGCAAGCCGGGCAAGGCGCGCGCCATCGGCCACGTCTCCGGGCTGATGACCGACACCGCGCTGGTCGGCATCGACTTCCGCGTTCAGGACGGCCTGCTCTACGGCGTCGGCAACGCCGGCGGCATCTACAAACTCGACACCAGCTACGCCACGGCAACGCTGGTCAACCGGCTGTCGGTGGCGCTGGACGGCACGTCCTTCGGCGTCGACTTCAACCCGGCCGCCGACCGGCTGCGCATCGTCAGCAACACCGGGCAGAACCTGCGCCACAACATCAATGCCGGCGGCGTGACGCTGGTCGATGATCCGCTCGACTACCCGACGACGATCAACGGCATCGGCCCGACGGCCTTGGGCATCACCGGCTCGGCCTACACCAACAACGACCTGTCGGCCGCCACCGCGACGACGCTGTACTCGCTGGACACGCTGCAGGACCAGGTGTCGATCCAGTCGCCGCCGAACGACGGCACGCAGGCCGCGACCGGCAAGCTCGGCCTCGACGCGGCGCTGGCCAGCGGCTTCGACATCTACAGCAAACTGCGCGACGGTGCCACCGTCGACGTGCAGGCGTTCGCGTCGCTGGCCGCAGCCGACGGCAGCTCGTCGTTCTACAAGGTGAGCCTGCCGACCGGCAAAGCCACCTTGCGCGGCAGCTTCGACGCCGGCACGCAGGTCATCGGCATCGCCATCCCGCTCAACCAGTTGTGAACCGGGGCGCCCGCCGCCGGTTGCGGCGGCGGGCCGCGCAGGAGCTGGCTCCTAGAATCAGCCGGCCCTGCACCGACAGCAACACGAATCACCCGCCGTGAACAGTCCGCCCGATGCGTTCGATTACGAGGCCGCCGTCGAAGCCTGCGCGCGCGGCGAGCGTCAGGCGTTGCGCTCGATCTACGAACGCGAGGCGCGCTGGCTGCTGGCCGTGGCGCAGCGCATCGTGCGCGACCGCGAAGCCGCGCGCGACGTGGTGCAGGATGCTTTCCTGCAGATCTGGCAGCGCGCGGCGAGCTTTCGACGGGACCTGGGCTCGGGCCGCGGCTGGATCTACACCGTGGTTCGCCACCGCGCGCTCGACGTGGCGCGCACCGCAGGGCGCGAGACCCCGTCCGGTGACGACATCGACACGCTGGCCGACGCCGTGGCCGGCCGCAGCCATGAGGTCGAGCCGGCCATCGACACCGAGTCGCTCACGCACTGCCTGGACGCGCTCGACGCCAGCAAGCGCCACTGCATCGTGCTCGCCTTCGTCGAGGGCTACACGCAAGACCAGATCGCGCGCCGCCTGGCCACGCCGGTGGGCACCGTCAAG
>JANNJX010000328.1:0-14187 GCA_031396005.1 Burkholderiales bacterium | reverse complement strand
GCGACGTCACCGTCGCCGAAGCGCTGCAATCGGCCGGGCAGCCGCGCACGCTGTTCGAGCACGCGATGGTCAGCACGATGAAGCGCGCCGCGGCCGTCGGCGACAGCCCGAACCGCATCACGCTGCTGCGCGACGCCGATGGCGACGGCGTGGCCGAAGTGCGCGAAACGTTCGTCGAAGGCTTGCGCCAACCGTTCGGCATGGCCCTCGTCGGCGACATGTTCTACGTCGGCAACACCGACGGCGTGGTCGCCTTTGCGTACACGAGCGGTGCGACGAATCTCGGCGCAGCGCCGCGTGAACTGACGAGCTACCCACCCGGCGGCCACTGGACGCGCAGCCTGCTCGCCAGCAACGATGGGCGCAAGCTCTACGTCGGCGTCGGTTCGCTGTCCAACATCGGCGACCGCGGCCTGGAAGTCGAACAGGGCCGCGCCTGCATCTACGAGATCGATCTCGCCAGCGGCCGGCAACGCGTCTTCGCGTCGGGCCTGCGCAACCCGGTCGGCCTGGCCTGGGAGCCGAGCAGCGGCGCGTTGTGGACGGTGGTCAACGAGCGCGACGGCCTCGGCGACGAAACGCCGCCGGACTACTTGACCTCGGTGCGCGACGGCGGCTTCTACGGCTGGCCGTATTGCTACTGGGGGCAGACGGTGGACGAGCGCGTGCCGCAAGACGCCGCCGCCGTTGCCCGCGCGATCACGCCCGACTACGCGCTCGGCGGCCACACCGCATCGCTCGGCTTGTGCTGGCTGCCCGCGGGCACGCTGCCCGGCTTCGATGAAGACGGCATGGTGATCGGCCAGCACGGCTCTTGGAACCGCAGCACGCTGTCCGGCTACCGCGTCGTCTTCGTGCCGTTCGCGGGCGGCCGCCCGTCGGGGCCGCCGCGCGACATCCTTACCGGCTTTCTCGCGCCGGACGAAAGCGTGTCGTACGGCCGACCTGTCGGCGTGGCGATCGGCCCCGGCGGTTGTCTGCTCGTCGCCGACGACGTGGGCGACGTGATCTGGCGCGTTGCCGCAGCGAGATGATCGCCGGCGCACTCCTTCAGATCAGCGATAGCCGACTCCGCAAGGCGACTTTGGTTACCGGCTGCAAGGTGGCCTGCCAATCGCAACGAAGCGTTGTACAAAACGACCGGCCGCGCGCAACATGCTGTCCCACCCGGAGGCTTCGCATGAACCTTCACGACTCCCCGCCTGTTCGCCCCAACGCTGAATGGATTTCGCGTTACGCGAGCGGACTTCTCACTTCGACACCCGGCCTGCAGCCGCTCGATGCGGTGCGGCTGGCGATGAATGCTTCTGCGGCGGCAGGCGCCGAACGCCTGCGCCAGCCATCGAAGCCCTCGGCAGATTCAGGCACGGGCCAGCAGGCAGGCGGTTGAAGGCGAGTGCGATGTCGGCGACGCGACATCCTGCCGCCCCCGTCACACCGCCAGCAACCCCCACTGCAACGCCACTAGCGTCAGCTCCGACTGGTTGCTCGCGCCGAGTTTCTGCTTGACGTGGTAGAGGTGCGTGCCGACGGTGCTCGGTGAGAGCTTCAGGTCTTCGGCGATCTGGGCCACGGTCTTGCCGCGGGCGAGCTGGATGAAGACCGAGAACTCGCGCTCGCTCAGCGTGTCGGCTGGGCTGCTTTCGCCCTTGATTTGCGCCATCGCCAGCGCGCGCGCGGTCAGCACGTCGATGTAGGGCTCGCGCGCAGCGACTGCCGTCACGGCGGTGAGCAGGGCGTCGGGGGCGCTGCGTTTGGCCAGGTAGCCGAGCGCGCCGGCGCGCAGCACACGCCGAGGATGGGCAGTGTCCTCATGCGCCGACAACGCCAGGATGCGCACCTTGGCATCCTGCGCGAGCAGGCGACGCACGGCTTCCAGGCCGCCCATGCCCGGCATCGACAGGTCCATCACGACGACGTCGGGCCTCACGCGCGCATATTCGGTGCAGGCCTGCTCGCCGCTCTCGCACTCGGCGACGACCTCGATACCGGCGTTGGCCAGCAGCATGCGAAATCCCATGCGCACCAGCGCATGGTCGTCGACCAGCATGACGCGGATCATGGCGCCACGGCCCCCGTCGCGGACACCGGCACGCGCACCAGCAGCTGCACGCCCTGCGGTGAGTTGGCCTGCAAGCGCAATTCGCCACGCAGGTCTTCGACACGCTCGACCAGCCAACGCAAGCCGTAGTGGCCGGGGCGCTGCCAGCCCTCTGCGGGCAGGCCGCTGCCATCGTCGTGCAGCGACAGTTGCACCGCCTGCTCGTCGCCCTTCACGGCCAGCCGCAAGTGATGGGCCTGGCCGTGGCGCAGGGCGTTGGTGATGCCCTCCTGCGCGGCGCGGTACAGCGTCAGCGCGACATCGGCCGACAGCGCGGTGTTGCCCAGGGCGATGTCGGTGTCGATGGCCACGCCGGGCTGGCTCTTGCGCGTGCGCTCCACCAGATCGGCCAGCGCGTCGGCCAGGCCAAAGCTGTCGAGCACGAGCGGCGCCAGCCGCGGGATGATGCCGTGCATGGCGTCGTACAGGCGCGACGACTCGTCGGCGATGACGCGCGCGGCCTGCTGCGCTTGCGCATCGACACCGCTGCTGCGCTGCGCGATCGACAGCGCCATGCTGCGCATCGCCGTCACCGATTGGCCGAGCTCGTCGTGCAGCTCGCGCGCGATCAGGCGGCGCTCGGCTTCCACATGCTGGTCGATCCAGCGCGTCAGTTCGCGGCTGGCCGAGAGTTGCAGCTCGGCCCGCACCGCCCGCCGCTCGGTGTCGATGTGGCCCTGCAGTTCGCCGACCATGCGGTTGAAGGCGCCGCCGATCGCAGCCGCCTCTTTGCCGGCCAGGCGCGGCAGCGCCACGTCGAAGCGGCCGCCTTTCAACTTGTCGAGGGCGGCCACGATCTCGCCGAACGGGCGCACCGCGCGGCCGACGAGCCAGAAAACCAGCGCGTTGACGAGCAGCAGCAGCGCCAGCGCAATGCCCGACAGGCGCACCGTGTCGTCCCACGCATCGAGCGCGGCGCGCGAGGCGTTGGCGCGCACGATCAGCTTACCGTCGGGGAAGTTGATGGCCTGGGTCACCGGCGTCGGCGCGATCAGCCGTTCGAACCAGGCCGGGGCATCACGGCCGGCCTTGTACGGCGAGGGCGGTGAGCTGTACAGCTCGTTGCCCGCGCTGTCGAGCAGCGTGATGTCGGTCGAGCGCACGCGGCCGACGCCTTGCAGAAAACCCACCAGCGCCGGGGTGCCTTGCGCCACGTAGCGCCACGACAGGCGCTCCAGCAACTGCGCGGCGACGCGGTTGGCGGCCACCACCTCTTCATGCACCGACTCGCGCAGGCTGCGCCATTGCAGCGTCATCACCGCCGCCGTGAAGAGCAGCGTCAGCAGGCCGACGATGAGATTGATCTTCAGCCGCAGCGTCATGGCGACGGCGTGAACGTGGCATGCGCGGCGTAATGGTCGAGCGCAGTGACCATCGCATCGATCATGGCCGGATGCGCCGCGTCATGGCCGGCGCGCTCGATCCAGCGCAACGTGCTGTGCGGCAGGCGCTCGTGCAGCGCCCGTGCGCCTTCGGCGCGGCAGACGCGGTCGTCGCGCGCGTGCAGCAGCAGCGTCGGCACGCGCGGCAGGGCCTCGGCGCGCTCGAGCAGCGTCGGTGCGGTGATCCAGCAGTTGTTGATGAGGTAGTGGCTCTGCAGGCGCAAGCGGGCGATCAGCGCTTCGAGCGGCATGTCGCTGGGTGAGCTCGTGCCGGCCAACGCCTGCTCCCAGCGCGACCAGGCTTGTGCGGCACGTGCCACGGTGTCGTCGTCACCTTGCGCGAAGGCGTCGGCCAGCCACGGCAACAGCGCATGGCGGTGCTCTGGCGGCGCCACGTTGGCGAAACGCTGCCACACCTCGGGCTGCTCGCCGGCGGCGCCTTGAAAGAACCAGTCGATGTCGTCGCGCCGGGCCAGGAAGGACGCGCGCAGCAGCAGCGCCGCCACCGCGTCGGGCTCGGCCGCGGCATGGGCGACGGCCAGCGTGGCGCCCCACGAGCCGCCGACGACGAGCCAGCGTGCGATGCCGAGATGCTGGCGCACGTGCCGCAAGTCGTCGAGCAGGTCGGCGGTGGTGTTGCTGGCAATGGCGCCGCGCGGCCGGCTGCCGCCGGCGCCGCGCTGATCGATGCAGACGATGCGAAAGCAGGCCGGGTCGAAGACGCGCCGCAGCAGCGGCGAGCATCCCGAGCCCGGTCCGCCGTGCAGCACGACGGCGTCGATGCCACCGTCGCGGCCGAACTCCTGCACCTGCAGCACGTGATCGCCGGCGACCGGCAGCGTATGGCTGCGCAGCGGTGTGGTGTCGGCATACAGGGGCAGGGCGTTCACGTTGGGATGGTAGAGGCACGCCAATCGGCCAATTCATGAAAATCATGAGCCGCGAATCATGGTGCGACGGCTGTGCAGACCGGGCCGGGGCGATGAGCATCGGCCGAGGGATCAGTTCATCCCCGCGTGCACCGTTCGGTGTGCGTGCCGCCCAACCGTTTCACCCCAAGGAGACCCCAGCATGACATGGCAAACCCCGGCAGCGACCGACCTGCGTTTCGGCTTCGAAATCACGATGTACGTGTCGGCCCGCTGAGCGACTGACTTTGAGTTGCCGCCGCAGCTTGCTGCGGCGGCTCTTTTGTTTGCAAACGACCGTTCGCTCATGCGCATCACCGTTCTGGGCTCGGCCGCGGGTGGCGGCTTCCCGCAGTGGAATTGCAACTGCCGCAACTGCGCGGGTGTGCGCGCCGGCACGGTGCGCGCCAAGCCGCGCACGCAGTCGTCCATCTTCGTGCGCAACGACGCCGACATCGACGGCGTGCTTTTCAATGCCTCGCCCGACATCCTCGAGCAGATCCGCTCGAACCCGGTGCTGCAGCCGGGCCGCGCGGTGCGTGACACGGCGATTGCCGGCATCGTGCTGATGGACGGCCAGATCGACCACGCCACCGGCTTGTTCATGCTGCGCGAGCGCGGCACCCCGTTGTCGTTGTGGTGCACCGACCCGGTGGCGCAGGACTTGAGCGAAGGCCTGCCGGTGCTGCGCGTGCTCGGCCACTTCTGCGGCGTACGGCGCCAGCGCATCGTGCCCGATGGCACGTCGTTTTCGATTCCAGGCGTGGCGGGCCTGAACTTGCGCGCGTACGCGCTCGACAGCAAGGCGGCACCGTACTCGCCGCACCGCGAGGCGCCGGTGCCCGGCGACAACGTCGGTATGCTGATCATCGACAGCGCCAACGGCCGCAGCGCGTTCTACGCGCCGGGGCTGGGCCGGATCACGCCGGCGCTGTTCGACATCATGTGCGCGGCCGACGCGGTGCTCGTCGATGGCACCTTCTGGACTGATAACGAGATGATCGGCATGGGCCTGTCGAAAAAGACGGCGCGCAGCATCGGCCACCTGCCGCAGTCCGGCGCCGGCGGCATGGTCGAGTGGTTGGGCAGGCTGCCCGCGCGCACGCGGCGGATGCTGATCCACATCAACAACACCAACCCGATCCTCGACGAAGACTCGGCCGAGCGTGCGCTGCTACAGCAGCACCGCATCGAAGTCTGCGAGGACGGGATGTCCATCGACGTTTGACAACATGACCGCCTGGAACCGCGAAGAGTTCGAAGCCAAGCTGCGCGAGCGCGGCCGCTCGTATCACATCCACCACCCGTTCAACGTCATGCTCAACAGCGGCCGCGCGTCGCCCGAGCAGGTGCGCGGCTGGGTGGTGAATCGCTTCTATTACCAAATCGCGATTCCGGTGAAGGACGCGGCGGTGCTGTCGAACTGCCCCGACCAGGTCGTGCGCCGCGGCTGGGTGCAGCGCATCCTCGACCACGACGGCTTCGAGCTCGGTGGCGTCAAGGACGAAGGCGGCATCGAGGCCTGGCTGCGTCTGGCGCAGGCAGTGGGGCTGACGCGCGAGGAGGTGCTGGACCAACGCCACGTCATTCCGGCGCTGCGCTTCGCCGTCGATGCCTACGTGAACTTCGCGCGCCGCGCGCCGTGGCAGGAGGCGGTGTGTTCGTCGCTGACCGAACTCTTCGCGCCCGAGATCCACAAGCAGCGCCTGGCCACCTGGCCTGAGCACTACCCCTGGATCGACAGCGAGGGCCTGGCCTACTTCCGCAACCGCATCAGCCAGGCGCGGCGCGACGTCGAGCAGGGGCTGGCGATCACGCTCGACCACTTCACGACGGCCGACCAGCAGCAGCGCGCCTGCGAGGTCTTGCAGTTCAAGCTCGACATCCTGTGGGCGATGAACGATGCGATGGCCTTGAAGTACGGCGTGAATCCATGAGCGAGCTGATCGCAGACAGCGTGCCGCGCGTCGGCCCCGGCTTTCGCCTGCAGTGGGAGGAGGTGCAGGGCTGTCACGTGCTGCTCTATCCCGAAGGCATGGTCAAGCTCAACGGCAGCGCCGGCGAGATCATGCAGCGCTGCGATGGCGAGCGCAGCTTCGCGGCAATCGTCACCGATCTGGAACGTGCCTTCGGAGCGCAGGGGCTCGAGGGCGATGTGCGCGCGTTCTTTGACATCGCGGTGAAGCAGCGTTGGCTGGTGTGGGACTGATGACAACCGCTGCAACACCTGGCCCGCCGCTCTGGCTGCTCGCCGAGCTGACCTACCGCTGTCCGCTGCATTGCGTCTTCTGCTTCAACCCGGTCGATTTCGCGACGCAGGAGCAGGAGCTGAGTACCGACGACTGGCTGCGCGTGCTGCAACAGGGACGCGAGCTCGGCGCGGTGCAACTAGGTTTGTCGGGTGGCGAGCCGCTGCTGCGCGATGACCTCGAAGTCATCGTCGCCGAGGCGCATCGCCTGGGCTACTACACGAACTTGCTGACCTCGGGCGTGGGCCTCACCGAATCACGCGCTGCGGCGCTGAAGGCAGCCGGCCTCGACCATGTGCAGTTGAGCTTCCAGGATTCGACGCGCGAGATGAACGACTTTCTCTCGCACACCAAGACCTTCGAGCTGAAGAACCGGGTGGCCAGGATCATCAAGGATCAGGGCTGGCCGATGGTCTTGAACGTCGTCATCCACCGCTACAACATCGACCACATCGACCGCATCATCGCCATGGCCGATCAGTTCGGCGCCGAGTACATCGAGCTCGCCAACACGCAGTACTACTCGTGGGCCTATCTGAACCGTGACCAGTTGCTGCCGACGCGCGAGCAATTGAAGCGCGCCGAGGCAGTGACCGACGCGTGGCGAGCCAAGCTCGATGGCCGCATGCGTATCTTCTTCGTTGCGCCGGACTACCACGAGGGCCAGGCCAAGAAGTGCGTCAACGGCTGGGGCAGCATGTTTCTCACCGTCGCGCCCGACGGCACCGCGCTGCCGTGCCACACCGCGAAGATGCTGCCGGGGCTGTCGTTCCCGAACGTGCGTGAGCAGTCGTTGCGCGAGATCTGGTTCGACTCGGAAGGCTTCAACCGCTACCGCGGCACCGGCTGGATGAAGGAGCCGTGTTCGAGTTGCGAATTCAAGGAGCAAGACCTGGGTGGCTGCCGCTGCCAAGCGTTTCTGATCGCGCAGGATGCAGAAGTGGCCGACCCGGTGTGCCGCAAGAGCCCGCACCATGCGAAAGTGATCGAAGCGGTTGAGCGCGCTGAAGGGATGGTGGTGTCTGGGCTCGTCACGGAGCATCCCCTGGTGTTCCGCGATCCCGCGAATTCGCGCCGACTGGCCAAGGCGACGACGTAGCTACTGCTCCAGCCGCAGGATCTCCAACTGCTCCGGCACGGTCTCGAAGGTGCCCGTGCCCGCCGGCATCTGCATCAGCGGCTTGCCGTCGGCGCCGAGCAGCCACACGCTCGGATAAACGAGCTGGCGCGCTCGCTCGTCGCCGAGCGTTGCCATGAACTCCTTGTACGGCCATGACTGGCTGCCGATGCGAAAGCGTAGGCGGTCACTCTGCGCCTTCAACGTGCTGCGCAGGTCGTAGACGAGGTAGTCCTTGGCGAAATGCGGCGTCAGCGCGGCGGCGTTGACGTCGAGAAAGGCTTCGTACTTGCGGCAGAACGGGCAGTCGTTGGCGCCGAGGTAGACGTACAGGCGCTTCTTCTCGGCGCGCGCGCGTTGCAGCGCGGCCGTGAGATCGAACTCGTAGCGCTCGGGAGTTCCTGCGGGCTGGATCACGCTCGGCTTGTACGCCGGCGGAAAGCCCGCCGCGGCAGCGTGTGTGGCCGCGATCAGCAGCACGGCGCAGAGCAGGGCGCGGCGCAACATCTCAGCCCGCGGTGGGCACGGCCAGCGTGCCGACGAACTGAGCGTCCTTCGAATCGGTGACCTCGGCGCGCAACTCGCCGGGGCCGCGTGGCACGAAATTGAAGCGCAGCGTCGGGTTCTCGCTCACGGAAAAATCGAGGTCGGCGTCGAAGATTTTCTTGCCGGCGAAGCTGACCTTGATGCTGCGCACGAAATGCGGCGGGATGAACATGACAGTGACGTTGTTGAGCTCGAAACCAGTGTCGTTGGGGTGGATGACGGTCACGTCCGCAGCGGTCGGCGCGTTCATCGCCACGCCGCCCGGCAGCTTGAACATCGTCTTGCCGATCAGGTGCAGCGCGTCGCGGTTCGGCGGCGCCGAGCAGCCGCCCGAGGTTTTGACATAGCGCGAATCGGTGTGCAACTCGCCATTGGACAGCTCGCTGACGACGCGCACGTGGCTGTATTCGTCGACGCGCAGGCGGGTTTCGAAGTCGGCCTGGCCCATGTCGGTGGTCAGGTCGAGCACGGCGGCGATCGGCGACGGATTCTTGTCGACGACGATGTGCACCCGGCGCACATACACCGACGGCGTCTGCGCCAACTTGGAGACCACCTTCACCGGCACCGAAGCGCCGTAGGCGGCGCGCAGCGGTGCGGTCAGCGTGACGATGCCGCTGCCGGCCTGGATGCGTTTGCCGGGGAACAGCTTGGTCGCCAGGCGTTCCCATTCGGGCGACGAGTCGCCATGCGCGGCGCTGGGCAAGCCGCCGACGGCGGCGCGCGTGCGCATCGAGGCCGCTGCCAACGTCAGCGAACCGGCTCCGGCAAGGACATCACGGCGGGACAACAGCATGCGTTTCATGGGTGGCCTACTTGAACATCGCCTCGCGCTCGACACGCAGGAACACGATCGACGCGTTGCGACGGTGGATTGTCTCGTATTGATCCCAGGATTCATAGGCGGCGAGCTCGCTCGCGTCGGGCACGCTGGACAGGGACGCGCCGGCAGCAACGAGCTCGCGTGCGCGGGCTTCGAGTTGTGCCAGGTAGGTTTGCACGCCGGTGAGCGCCGAGTGCGCCGGCGAAGGTGGGCCATGCCCCGGCACGACAGTTTTCAGCGGCAGCTCGCGCAGCGCCGCGAGCGCGCGTTTCCAGCCGCCGAGATCGCTGTCCTGTGTGTCCGGCACGCGCTGCACATCGACCAGGCCGCCGGCAAAAAGCACGCCGCTGCTGACATCCTGCACGGCGATGTCGCCCGGCCCGCTCGAGTGGCCGAAGTGCAGCACGCGCACGGCGCGGCCGATGACGGCGAGATCGTGCGTGGCCTCGAACTCCTGGTCGGGCTTGTACATCGCGGTGCCCTGCATCGGCGCGTCGCCGAGTGTTTGGCGCAGCGTCTTCAAGCAGGTCTCGCAGCGCGCGGCCATCAGCCGCGCCGTGCGGCCGTGCGTGCGGATCGGGATGCCGGCTTCGCGAAAGGCTGTGCCGCCGAACAGGAACTCGGGTCGCGTGTGCGTGACCAGGGCCAGCTTCACCGGCTTGTCGGTGACGGCGCGGATCGCGGCCAGCAACGCGTGGCCGTGCAGGTAGGACGTGCCGGTGTCGATGGCGATGACGCCGCCGTTACCGACGATGAAACCGGCGTTGCCGATGCGGCCCAGGTTACCGTCGTCGGCGGCGCCGCCGCTGCCGGGCAGCAGGTAGACGCCGTCGGCCAGTGCGATCGCACGCGGTGCGTCGTTGGCCGCGGTGGCGCAACCGACCAGCAGCAAGAGCACGAGTGCTTTGGTCAGCAGGGTGCGCATCGTTAGACTGGGTGAACGTTGTTCTTTGAAAGCGCCGCGATGTTGTCGATGTTCTTGCGCAGTGCTTGCGCCGCCCTCGTGCTGTGGAGCTCTGCCGCCGCGGCCGCCGAGCCGCCGACGATCGCCGTGATCGGCTTCGAGCTGGTCGACGATCAACCCGATCCGATCCGCGACGCCGACCACAAGCGCCGGCTGGCGGCCCTGCAGTTGCAGTTGCAGCAGGGGCTGCATCAGCGCGGCCTGTACCGCGTGGTCGAGACAGTGCCGGCGCAAGCGCAGATCGACGCGCTGCGCGCGCAGAACGCGTACCTGCACCGCTGCAACGGCTGCTTCACCGAAGTCGGACAACGTCTGGGCACGCGTCTGTTGGCGGTGGGCTGGGTGCAGCGCGTCAGCGAGTTGATCCTGAACGTCAACGTCTCGGTGCGTGATGCAGCGACCGACCAGGAACTGCTGTCGAAGTCGGTCGATATGCGCGGCAACAACGACGAGAGCTGGACGCGCGCCATGGCCTTCATGCTGCGCGACTGGAGCGAGCGCCGCGAGCGCAACCCGCGCTACGGGCAGTAGCCTGCAACAGCTCAGTCATTCATTGCGTTGCGCGCTACCCGCGGCGCATGAGGCGCGCAGCACGTCCAAGCAAACGCCGCCGATTCGGGCTTTGCCCGGCCGCTGGCGTTGCCTCCTTGAGGGGGGAGGCGGCGAAGCCGCTTCGGGGGTGCTTCATCTAAGGCGCCGGCGGCGCGAACTGGCCTTCGAAGCGCCGCTCCTGCGAATCGACGACGCTGGCGCGCAGCTCTGCGTTGGCTTGCGGCAGGAAGTGAAAGCGAAAGCTCGGGTTCTCGCTCATCGAGAAATCGACGTCGGCGGAGAACACCGGCTTGCCGCCGCGGCTAACGTCGATCTTGCGCACGTAATGCGCCGGCGTGAACTGGCGCGTGTACTGGTCCATCGCCAGGCCCGAATGGTTGGGGTGCGAGACCGTCAGTTGCGCCAGCACCGGCTGCGTGCCGCGCAGATCGCCGTCGACGCGAAAGGCCATCTTGCCCATCGCGGCCAGCGCGGCGGCAGCGTCGCTGCCGGCCGGCGCCGAGCAGCCGCCCGAGGCCTTGACGAAGCGTGTCGTCATGTAGAGCTTGCCATCGCTGGTTTCGGCGATGGCGCGCACATGCGAGTAGTCGTCGACGCGTACGCGCGTCTCGACATCGGCGCGGCCGCTGTCGGGCGTGAAGCCGAAGATGGCCGACACCGGCGACGGGTTGGCATCGATGATCAGGTAGAGCTTGCGCACGTGCAGCGCGGCGTTGTGCGGCCAGCGCGCGCGGATGGCGATCGGCACGACGGCGGCGTCGATGGCGCGCGCCGGCGCTTCGAGCACGAGCAAGTCAGCCGGCGCCGGCGCGATCGGCCGGTTCTCGAACAGGCTGGCCCGCACCTTTTGCCAGACCGGGCTGGCCTGCGGATCGTCGCTGGGCTGCAGCCCAGCTTCAGCAGGCAACGCGATCAGAAGCAGTATCGCCAGAAGATTTCTGAGCACTTGGGTCATGACCGTCCTTCGCTTGGTGCTACCGGACTCGACGTCTATTGCGGCGGCCCGATGAAGCAGGCCTTGCGCACCTTGACCTGCAGCTCGCGGTAGCGCGCGATCTGCGGCTTGACGCTTTCATTGTCGCGCAACTGGCCGCCGCGTTCACCGCCGATGCTGACGGCCTTGACGATGGTGCTCATGTTGGTGAAGTCGGCGAACTTGACCTCGCCGGCGATTCGGTCGAGCGCGCACGAGCATTTGTTGATCATCTCGTAGTGCGGCCCCGGGTTGTCGCGCACGCACTCCTGCACGTAGAGGACGCGGTCGGCCGTGGGGAAGTCGTTGGCCTGCGCCAGCGGCGGTGCGAGCAGGAAGGCGAAAATGATGGTGATGAAGCGCAGCTTGGGCATGGAGGCTGGTCTTTCAGTCAAGCAAACGCCGCGGATCGGGCTCTGCGCGGCTGCTGGCGTTGCCCCCTCGAGGGGGAGGCGGCGAAGCCGCTTCGGGGGTGGTTCATTTGGTTGTCGGCGCCTGACGGTCGAGCGCCATCTCTTCGGCCACAAGCGGCGGCGTGCCGGCCGCGGCCGCGTCGACCTGCGTGCGGATGCTGAGCACGCCGCCGGGCACGGCGTCAGACAGCGTGAACACGTAGCGTTTGTTGATGAACTGCTCGAAACGTGCGCGCAGCGGATCGTCGGTGTACGGCGTGATGCTGATCTCCCTGGCGGCGACGTTGCGGCCCTGGAAGGGCAGCGTGACGTCGCGAATCGTCGCCGCCTCGGCGATCGCGATGCGGATGCGCTTCCTGAAGTAGTTGGGCTGGCCCTTGGTCAGGCGCTGCATCTCGCGGATGTCGCGCTCGAGAAAGTACAGGATGACGGGGTTGCCCTGCGCGCCTTCGATCGCGGGCAGTGCCAGGCGCCGCGGCCCGCTCAGGAACTCGGCCGCGGCGGCACAGCACTTGCCGTCGGGCTGCGCTGACAGCGCCATCGACGCCGTGTCGTCGAAGCCCGCTTCGAGGCTGCCGCTCTTGCGCAAGCTGTAGTGCAGGGTCGTCAATGGTTTGAGTGCGGCGAGGTGGTTGGTGACGAACAGGGCCTGCTCGGCGGCCGAGAATTCGGCGGCGGCCCTGGCGGGGCCGCCGAGCGCCGCCGCGGCACCGATCAAGGCAAGGGTGAGGAGGCGTTTCATGGTCTCGATCCTAAGCTGGGCAGGGTGCGCTGCGTCGAGGTTTCAGCGCCGTGGTGGTGGGCAGAGACGTCGCGCGCAAGGCATCGAGGCTGCTGCGCACCGCGCCGTGCGACGGTGCGAGGTGCAGCGAGCATTCGAGCGCTGCCAGCGCTTCGTCCGGGCGGTCCAGGCGCACCAGCGCCAGGCCGAGCAGGTACCACGGCTCGGCGTCGTCGGCCACGGTCTGCAGCCACTCGCGGGCCAGCGTGGCCAGGTCGCCCCAGCGCGACTCGCGCCGCATCAGCACGGCGCGCAGGAAGGGCGGCTGCGACGCCGGCGGCACCTGCCAGTACGGCAGTGCCGACGGGCTGGTCGCCGCTGCCGGTCTGCTCGCGCCGTCGATCAACTGCTGCACCCACTCCACCGGCGCGGCGTAGTAGTGCGCCTCGCCGCCACGCAGGCGAAAGGTCAGGATGCCGACCAGCAGGCCGCGCTCGTCGAACAGCCCGCCGCCGCTGGCGCCGGAGGAGAACCAGTTGCTGGTCTGAATGACATGGCCGCCGTCGTGTCGGTGCAGCTCGATCACTTCGCCGTCGCTGCTCTGGATGCCCATGCCGCCGGTGTAGCCGAGCGCAGACAGCATCTGGCCGATGGCCAGGCTGCCGGCATTTCCGAAGCGCGCCAGCGGCGCGACGAGACCGGGCACGGTGAGCAGGCAGAGGTCGCGCTCGGGGTTGGCGACTTGCGCGCTGGCCGGCCAGCGCACGCCGCCGCGCACGACGTGGATGGCTTGCGCATCGCGCGTGACATGGCAGTTGGTGATGACCTGGCCGGCGCCGACGGCCACGCCCGAGCCGAGCGAATAGCCGCCGCTGGCGCGTGGCGCTTCGATGCGCAGCACGCTGGCGGCCAGGCCGATCAGCTCGGCGCGTTCGAGCGCGGCGCTGGCCGCTGGCGACAGCAGGGCACACGCCAGAAGCAACCACAGCGACTTCATGGCGGCCGGCGGTCAGCGCGCTGGCGCGGAGAAGGATTCGTCGACCACCGGCACGCCGAACTCGTCCAAGATGGCGCGGATGTCGGCCTGCTTGGTTTCGAGCAGCGTTTCGACCTGCTGCTTCCATTCGCGCTCGCCGTAGCGCACGCCCATGGCCATCTGGTAGTCGAAGCGCACGCCGGGCTCGGACTTCATCGGCACGACGGCCAACGCCGGCGACTTGACGCGCTTGGCGAAGTAACCGGCGATCGGGCCCCAGACGATGGCCACGTCGAGCTTGCCGGCCGCGAGATCCTTTTCGATGATGTCGCCCGGGTACTGTTCCGGGTCGGCGTTCATGGTCTTGTAAGGCACGCCGCTTTCGATCAAGCCATGTTTGGTGAGCCACTCCGAGCCGGGTGAGCGGTCGTAAACCCCAATGCGCAACTTGGCGAGCTTGTC
>JANNJX010000314.1:0-2684 GCA_031396005.1 Burkholderiales bacterium | reverse complement strand
GGCGAAGAAGGACAAGGCCTTCATCGACGAGCGCGTCGGCAAGGCGGCGGCGATCCTCGGTCTGGCGCCGCTGCTCGAGCGTTTTCCGCGGCAGTTGTCGGGCGGCCAGCGCCAGCGCGTGGCGATGGGGCGCTGCATCGTCCGCGATCCGCAGGTGTTTCTGTTCGACGAGCCGCTGTCCAACCTCGACGCCAAGCTGCGCGTGGCCATGCGCACCGAAATCAAGGAGTTGCACCAGCGTCTGAAGACCACGTCGGTTTATGTCACGCACGACCAGATCGAGGCGATGACGATGGCCGACCAGATCGTCGTCATGCACGACGGCCGGATCGAGCAAACCGGCTCGCCGTTGGAGCTCTATGACCGCCCGGCCAACCGTTTCGTCGCCGGCTTCATCGGCTCGCCGGCGATGAACTTCATCGACGGCACGCAGAAGGACGGCGCGCTCGTCGCGGCCAACGGCGCGCGCTTGCCGGTGGCCGGCGCGCAGGCCGCTAACGACGGCCGTGCGATGGTTTACGGCATCCGCCCCGAGCACCTCGACCTGGTCGAAGGCGGCAGCGACGGCTTCGAAGCCGAGGTCGTCGTCATCGAGCCCACCGGCAGCGAAACGCAGCTGTTCGCGCGCCTGGGCGAACAGGAGATCGTCGCCATCTTCCGCGAGCGCCACGACTTCGCGCCGGGCCAAAAGATCAGACTCAAACCGCGTGCGCCGGTCGCGCATCTGTTCGACGCCAGCAGCGGCCAGCGCATCTAGCCGCCCATTCACAAACCGAGGAGACACCACAACATGTTCCAAAGCAACTTCAACCGTCGCCATGTGCTCAAGGCCGGCGCTGCCGTGGCCGGCGCGAGCGCCGCCAACCTCACGCTGTGGGCCCAGGCCTGGGCGCAGGCGTCACCGTTCAAGCCCGAGGCCGGCGCGTCGATCCAACTGCTGCGCTGGAAGCGCTTCGTGCAGGCCGAGGAGGACGCCTTCATGGCGCTGGTGGCCAACTTCACCAAGGCCACCGGCGTCGAAGTCAAAGTCATCAACGAGTCGCTCGACGACGTGCAGCCCAAGGCCAGCGTGGCCGCCAACACCAACCAGGGCCCGGACATGTTCTGGGGCTTGTACTCGCTGCCGCACCTGTTTCCGGACAAGTGCGCCGAGGTCACCGACGTTGCCGGCTACCTCGGCAAGAAGTACGGCGGCTGGGTGTCCACCGCTGAAACGTACGGCAAGGGCCCGGGCGGCAAGTGGATCGCGATCCCCGTGGCCTACAACGGCAACGTCATCAACTACCGCCAGAGCATGATCGAGAAGGCGGGCTTCAAGGAAATTCCGAAGGACACCGCAGGCTTCCTTGAGCTGATGAAGGGGTTGAAGGAAAAGTCGGTCCCGGGCGGCTTTGCACTCGGCCGCGCGTCGGGTGACGGCAACGCCTGGGTGCACTGGGCGCTGTGGTCGCAGGGCGCGAATTTGGTGGACGCCAAGGATCAGGTCGTCATCAACTCGCCCGAAACCGTCAAGGGTCTCGAGTACGCCAAGGCGCTCTCGGACACCTTCGTCGCCGGCACGGCGAGCTGGAACGATGCCTTCAACAACAAGGCCTTCCTCGAAAGCCAGGTCTCGCTGACCAACAACGGCGTGTCGATCTACGCCGCTGCAAAAGCGGCTGCCGCCAAGGGCGACGCCAAGGCCAAGGAAGTGGCCGACGACATGAACCATTCGCTGTGGCCGATCGGCCCGGCGGGCAAGCCGACCGAATTCCACATCGCCTACCCGCTGATGGTCATGAAGTACTCGAAGGTGCCCAACGCCTGCAAGGCCTTCATGGCCTTCATGCTCGAAGCCGAGAACTACAACAAGTGGTTGGAGGATGCGGTGGCCTACCTGACGCACCCGCTCAACGCGTATGACGCCAACCCGGTGTGGAAGACCGACCCCAAGCTGTCGATGTTGAAAGACGCCAGCCGGCGCACGCTGACGGCGGGCGGCTTGGGCTCCGTCGGCGAAAAGGCCGCCGGTGCGCTGGCCGACTTCGTCATGCTCGACATGGTGGCCTCGGTGTGCACCGGCCGGGCGAGCATCAAGGATGCGATCGCCATTGCCGAGCGGCAGGCAAAACGCATCTACCGCTAGCTGGACAGCGAACGTCGCCGCGTGATGAAGCAACTCTGGCAAAGCAAGAACTTCCTCGGGTTCTTGTTCATGCTGCCTGCGGCGGCGTTCCTGATCCTGTTCCTCGTCTACCCGCTCGGCCTGGGCATCTGGCTGTCGTTCACCGACGCCAAGATCGGCACGCCGGGCAAGTTCGTCGGCCTCGAAAACTACGAGTGGATCATCGGCGACCACAAGTTCCAGACGGCGGTGTTCTTCACCATCTTCTACACGCTCGTCGCCAGCATCATCAAGTTCGCGATCGGCCTGTACCTGGCGATCCTGCTCAACGAAAAGCTGCCGTTCAAGGCGCTGATCCGCGCCTTCGTGCTGATCCCGTTCATCGTGCCGACGGTGCTGTCGGCGATCGCGTTCTGGTGGATTTTCGATCCGCAGTTCTCGGTGATCTCGTGGTCGCTGAAGAAGATGGGACTGATCACCGAGAACATCAACTTCTTGGGCGACGTCTGGAACTCGCGCTTCTCGGTCATTTTCGCCAACGTCTGGCGCGGCGTGCCCTTCATCGCGATCTCGCTGCTCG
>JANNJX010000520.1:0-1579 GCA_031396005.1 Burkholderiales bacterium | reverse complement strand
CGAGAAGCCGCAATCGGCCAGCGGCGTCTTCAGGCGGATCGCGGTCAACGTGTCCTGCACGGCTTTTCGTGAGCGCACATGCATCAGCACGTCGCCGGCCGCGGCGATGGCGATGCCGGTGGCCGCGGCCACTGCGTCGAGATGCTCGACGAGCAGCGAGTCGTCGGCGTACAGCAGCAGCTCGGCCGCGATCGCGGCGCGTGCGCCGAACGCCGCCTGCAGCCAGCGTGCCTGCGCGATCAGCGTGTCCGCGCTTTCGTCGCGGCGCGGGATCAGCAGCGCCGAACAATCGGGCAGGCCGGCGCCGACATCGGCCGTCGCGGCGCGGTAGCTGCCCTTCTCGCTGCGCAGGCGCGCACGCGTGATCAGCTCGCAGAGCTGGGCGTAGCCCTCGCGGTCGTGCGCGAGCAGGACGACGCGGCAGCCGGGAATGCCGTGCTCGCTGTCGAGCGTGAACTCGCTGCCGACGATCAGCCGGATCGCATTGCCGGCCTCGGCCTGGCGCTTGGCTTCTTCATGCGCGCGCACCACGCCGGCGACCGAGCATTCATCGGTGATGGCCAATGCCGTGTAGCCGAGTTGCGCCGCGCGCGCCACCAGCTCCTGCGGATGCGACGCGCCGGTGAGAAAGCTGAAGTTGGAGCGGCAGTGCAGCTCGGCGTAGGCCGGCAGCGGGTCGTGGATGAGCGATGGCGGTGCCAGCGGCGGACGCGGTTTCGGCGCCTTCGGGTGTTGCGGTTGCGGCATCGCGTCACCCGAACACGCCGTGCAAGTACCACTGCGATTGCTCGCCACGGCGTTCACGGAACACCCACAGCCAGCGATGGTCCTTGGCCTGCGCGACGTGATAGTCACGCGAAATCAGCGCGCCGTCGAACCAGCCGGCTTCGATGCGCTCGGCGCGGCTGGCGAGCACGAGCGGCGTGCCTTGGTGCAGCGGGCGGCCGAAGGCAGCGTCTTCTTGCAGGCGCAGCGGCTCGGGCAGCAGCCACGCGGGCCGCGCGGCGCTGTGCAGGCGGCCATGGCTGGGCGCTGTTTTGTCTTGCACCGGCACCCACTGCATCGCCCGCTCCGGCCGATGGTCGTCCACGAGCTGCGGCCGCATCACGCGCTCGGCGCCGAGCCGTGCGGTCAGACGGTCGAACAACGCTCGCGCATCTTCGTTGCCGGCGCCGCCGTCTTCGCGCCACAAGGCTTTCTCGCGGCCGGCCAGGCTCACCGATTGATCCAGGCGCAGCACGAGCGCATACACCGGCGCGGCCAGCGTGGTGCGTTGCAAACGCTCGCGCAGCAGCAGCAGGATCTGCGCGGCGTCGCGCGTCGGGTCGCCGAAGGCCAGCGCGAGCTGCGTGTCGGGCACAGCGTGGCGCACACTGGTTTCATGGCGCAGCACGAGCGTCAGCCGCGCCGCGGCGAGCCACTGTTGTGCCAGCCAGCCGGCCAGCGGCTGCACCAGGCGCTGCGTGGCAAAGACGAGCATGGCAGCGTCGTCGGCGCGGTGCAGCAGCTCCAAGCCCATCTCGAAGCTGCGCGGCGGCTCGAACCAGGTTTGCGGGTCGGGCGCCTGGCCGTGCGCGCG
>JANNJX010000298.1:0-3449 GCA_031396005.1 Burkholderiales bacterium | reverse complement strand
GGCGGCCAGGATGCCGATGATCGCCACGACGATCATCAGTTCGATCAAAGTGAAACCGCGTTGAACGGCGCGCTGAATTTTCATGTGAAGTCCCTTTGGGTTGGTTAAGAAACGCAGGTTTCTACGCACCCCTTATGCCAGCGTCAGAACATATGAATTGGTGGGTCATTCGTAACCAGCTTCACGCTTCACTCATCGACGGGTGACGTGTAGCGTCACATGCGCTGACGCAGAACGTCGGAACTGACGCAAAGTGTGAGCGCCGCTCCGCGCTGCGGCGTCAATGCGGCCGTCTCATCGCGCCGGGCGTCGCGATGTCTGCGCCGAGCCGGCGCTTGAAGCGTTCTTCTCCGTCGGTCACGACCGCGGACGAGCGGCTCAACAAGAGTCGCTGCCACTCCGATGTCAAAGCGTCGGGAATCTCGGCATGCACGTTTCGCGTTTCGCCCGGATCCGCCAGCAGCTCAAAGGTGAATAGTTCGCCCTTGCCCACATCGCGCCAATGCTTGTACAGCCTGCCGTGCGTGCGCGCATCGACCAGCCCGATGTATTGCGCTTGCTGAAAGTAGACGATGCGGCCGCGCGGTGTGTCTTGGAGGGGCTGTCCTTCCCATGACGAGGGAATCGGCATGCCGAGGGCCCGGAGCACGGTGGGCGCGATGTCAACCTGTGATGTCACCGGGCCCGCTTGCAGATTGCCGGGTTCGGCCCCGCCAAGCGCCAGCAGCACGAAGGGCACGCGCAGCGCGTGCTCCCAAACAGTTTGAGCATGTGTGTACACGTTGTGCTCGCCGAGCGACTCGCCGTGGTCGCCGGTGATGACGACCAGGGCATCCCGCAGGTAACCGCCGGCCTTCAGCAACTCCAGAATCTCACCGATCACTCGGTCTGCCTGCAACACGCCCCGGTCGTAGAAGTTGACGGCGCGCTGTTGAAACCCGGCGTCCTTGCTCTGCAGACTTCGCAAGCCACCGTAGTTCTCGGCCGGGCCGAACTCCGGCGTCTCATCCAAACGCTTGCCGAGGGCGTGCGACGACATCAAGTGGAACTGGAACATCACCGGCTGCCCGTCCCACGGGCCCACGGTACGCAAGCGGTCGATCAACAGGCGATCGTCGTTGACGTAGCGGGCTTTCTGGGACACCCCGTCAAAGTAGCTGTCCACCGCCCCATAGGATTCGCGCAACCCATAGAAGCGGGTGTGATCTCCCGACAGCAGCATGTGCGAGCGGTAGCCGTGCAGTCTCAACACCTCCTGAAGCGTCATCGGCCGCGTGGCTTGCCCGTCCACGTACCGCGAGCTGGCCAGGGCCCGCAAGCCACACGACGATTCACTGCACACCGTCACCGCGGAGGTGCCGAGGCGTAGCGCACCGGACATTGCTGCCAATGCGTCGAGCTTGGGAGTTGTCGGCCGCGAATAACCCAGCAGCGAAAGGTGGTCAGGCCGTAGGGCGTCTGCCACGATCAGGATCACGTTGCTCGGCCGAGCGGCTTTCGTGGGTTGGTACGCGGCGCGCACCGCGGCTTCTTCGCGGTCGAGCTGCGCCAGGCGCAAGGCACCGATGCCATGACTCTGCATCGCTGTCTCGCCGCGGTCGGGGAACAGGCTCAAACTGACCGGCTCGCTGCGCTGGGCCCAATCGCGTTGCGGCAGCGCTGCCGCGGAAACGGCTGCAATCGAAAGCAGGCCCACCCCGAGCGCGGCCGCAACCGGCCGCGAGATGGCGCGCTTGAGGGGCAATACCCAGTCGTACTTGTGCAAGTACGCACGGGCGGCGATCCATGCAACAAGAGCGATCGCAACCGCCGCTGCGGCCGCCATCCAGGGCGCGTAACCCAGGGTGCGAAGCAGCTCAGCGGATTGCGGTGCGTAGCTGCCGATCATTTCGGCACTGATCACCCGGCCCCAATGCGTCAAGCCGACGAACACCAAACCGTAAAAGGTGAGCATCACCAGCGCCATGGCCGCCACCAAGGCGGCAGCAGCGGCCCCTGCAGATCGTTCGACCGTGACGCCGAGGACGACGCGCAGCCCGGCGAGCGCAGCGCACAGGCTGCCGACCAGATAGAAGTGCGGCACGACCGCGGAGGAGGGCGCCAGGAAGAGCAGCACGTAAGTCGACAGAAAACCGATCGGCACCAGCGCGGACAGTGCCAGCGCGAGCCCGAGCCGACGGACGACAGCGGCCCACGCTCGATGCTGGTCAGACATTGCGAATGTGGATCAGCTTGGAAAGAGCAAGCAGGTTGGTTGGCTCCACCGACAGCACCTCCCAGCCGTGACGCAGCACGTGTCGCTGCAAAGAGAATTCCGATCGAAAGCCGAGCCAGCGAGAAAGTGGCCGCAGCAACGATTCCAATACGCGCCAGGAGGGTTGACCGCTGAAGTGGTTGACGATCACGATGTGCCCGCCCGGGCGACAGACCCGGCGCACCTCGGCGACGAGCTTGTCCGGGTTCGGCGTGACCGACAGCACGTAGGGCAAGGTCACGCAGTCGAACGTGCCATCAGCAAACTCCATCGACTCAGCGTCCATGGTGTGCAACGCGATCCGCGACTCGTCTTGCGGCCGGACTCGGCGGCGCGCCAAGGCCAGCATTTCGCGGGAGACATCGATACCGGTGATCCGCGTCTCGGCAGGATATTCAGGCAGGGCCAAGCCGGTGCCGACGCCCACTTCCAGAATGTGCTTAGGCGCCAGGCGGCTGACGAGTCGTGCCATCGCATGCCGCCCAGGGCCGAGCGAGGCACCAAACAGCATGTCGTACAACGGCGCGTAGCGTCTGTAGCTGGTCTCGACCTGCTCTCGCGAAAGTTCCGGCGCAGCGGGCTTCTCGGGCGCGTGGCGGTCGAACGTCAACGCAGCCGACGGCTGCGCGCTCTTTGGGTGCTTGTCCATGGCGTCCTGCAGCAAAGTCTGCGCCAGTTTAGATGCCCGGATGAGTCGGCCACCCCACCGCTCGACAACGTCCCGGCGCTAAAGCGTGAACACCTGCCCGCTGTGCAGCGCACTGGCGCTGTGGCGCATCGTCTGCCCCTCGATCTGGCTCATCACCGCCGCCACCTCGCCCGGCTTGATGTGCGTGATGTGCACCTGCACTTCGCCGTCCAGTTGCGCCAGCTCGCGCGCCAGCGTCGTCGGGCACAGGTGCGAGCTGATGCGGGCCAGTTGCTGTTCGTCGTCGCTGAACGCGGTTTCGATCACCAGGTGGGCGATGCGCATGCCGGTCAGGCGCCGCCACAGCGCCGGGTTGGGGCCGGTGTCGCCGGTGAAGACCCAGGCGCCGCTGTCCTTGCCTTCCGGGCTGACGGCAAAGCCCACGGCAGGCACGGTGTGCTCGGCCGGCAGCACTTCGATGCGCCGGCCGCCGAACTGCAAGGTCTGGCCGATCGCAAACGGCTCGAACTTCAGCAACGGGTGCTCGGGGCTCGGCAGGCGGGTGAA
>JANNJX010000517.1:0-3215 GCA_031396005.1 Burkholderiales bacterium | reverse complement strand
GCTTTCTGGCAGGGCCAGGTGCTCGGCAACGATCTTGTGAAAGCCGATGAAGGCCGCTTGCGGGCAGGTGTCGAGGCCGCGCCCGCGCGCCGCCGTCATCACGTTCTGCAAGAACATGCCGTAGTCGAGCCACGAGCCTTGTCGCAGGATGCGGTCGATGGTGAAGATCAATCCCACCGGCGCATCGAAAAAGCTGTAGTTGCGGCCGTGCTGCGCATGCATGCGCGGCTTGTCGCCCTTGCCGATGCCGAGCAGGCCGTACAGATCCCAGCCGATCTTGCGCCGCCGGTCGATGTAGGGCGGCGCCCACTCGGTCGGGTAGTAGTCGTACTCGCCGACATCGGCGCCGGTGGAACCGGCGGCGGCGTTGGCGTCGTGCGCAGCGAGGATCTTCTGCGACAGCGCATCCCTGGCCGCGCCGGTCAGCACCGTCACCTTCCACGGCTGCGTGTTCACGCCCGACGGCGCGCGCGCAGCCACGGCCAGGATGTCTTCGATGGTCTGCCGCGGCACCGGTGTCGGCAGGAAAGCGCGCACCGAGCGGCGCGAGGTGATCGCGGCATCGACGGCGGCGGTGGTTTGTGGCGTGATGATGTTCGTCATGCGGCTTGCGGTTGCTTCCAAGACAGAAAACATTCGTACCCGGCTTGCAGCGTGCGCAGGTGCACGCCGACCGTGATGTCGATGTCGCGGCCGTAGCCGCCGGCCATGCTCACCGCCACCGGCACGCCGCGCGCGCGGCAGTCGGCAAAGACGCGGCGGTCGCGTTCGGCCAGGCCAACGCTGGTGAGCTTCAGGCGGCCGAGGCGATCGCCCTCATGCGGATCGGCGCCCGCCAGGTAGAAGACGAGGCCGGGCGCAAAACGCTGCCACAGCGCCGCCATCGCGCCGTCGAGCGCGTCGAGGTACGCGCCGTCGGTGCAGCCGTCGGCCAGCTCGACGTCGAGATCGCCGGCCTGTTTGCGAAACGGGAAATTCTTCGCGCCGTGCAGCGACAGCGTGAACACCGTGTCGTCATCGGCAAAGATCGCGGCCGTGCCGTTGCCTTGGTGCACGTCGAGGTCGATCACCGCGACACGCAGCAGTTGGCGATGCCTGCGATGCCATTCGGCCTGCATCAGACGAGCCGCCACTGCAGCGTCGTTGAAGACGCACCAGCCGCTGCCCTTGTCGGCTTGCGCATGGTGCGTGCCGCCGGCGAGATTCGCCGCCACGCCCTCGCCGTCGATCAAGGCGGCGCGCGCGGCCGAGATCGTCGCGCCGACCGAGCGCCGAGCCCGCTCGGCCATGCGCGGCGACCACGGAAAGCCGATCTCGCGCTGCTCGGCGGCGCCGAGGTGCCCCTGCGCCACCGCCTCCACGTAATGCGGCGTGTGTACCAGCGCCAGCTCGCCGTCGGTGGCCGGCAACGCCGGCCCGAGACGGATGCCGGGGCACTCGGCGACGACGCGGCCGCGCAGCTTCTCGTACTTGCCCATCGGGAAGGTGTGGCCGTCGGGCAGCGGCAGCACAAAGTGATCGGCGTAGAAGGCCTGCATGGCGGAGCAGATTGTCACCGTTAGACAAAGCCGTCTAAATTGGTGCGCCGCAGCAAAAAGTGCTTGCCATTTGCGGGTTGGTCCCTATACTTCGTTTTATGTTGCAGTGCAGCAAACGCAGCAGCCAAGTTCCAAAGCAGTTCTGACCAACCCCTCCACCCCCTCCAAAGGAAACCACCATCATGTTGACCGCTGAACAAATCATGGCCGCCCAGAAGTCCAACGTCCAAACCCTTTTCGGCCTGACCGGCAAGGCGTTCGAAGGCGTCGAGAAGCTCGTCGAGCTGAACATGCAAGTTGCCAAGACCGCCTTCGACGAGGCCAGCAATGCCACCACCGCCGCCTTGTCGGTGAAAGACGCGCAAGAGCTGCTGAGCCTGCAAGCCAGCTACCTGCAGCCGGCCGCCGAGAAGGTTGCCGCCTACAGCCGCCACGTCTATGACATCACTGCGGCGACCAACGCCGACGTGACCAAGGCTGCCGAGAAGCAACTGGCCGACGCGCAAGCCAAGTTCCTGAACATGGTCGACAGCGCCGCCAAGAACGCCCCGGCCGGCACCGAAAACGCCGTCGCCCTGGTGCGCTCGGCCGTCTCGGCTGCCAACAACGCTTTCGAGAGCGTGCAGAAGGCTGCCAAGCAAGCCGCCGACGTGACCGACGCCAACATCCAGGCGATGACCAACACGGCAGTCAAGGCTGCTCAGCAGACGACGACCCGCGGCAAGCGCGCGTAATGGCCCGGGCCTCTGGCCCAGGTATTGCTTACTAGACCAACAAGCTCTGGATGACGCACCGAATCTGAGCGGTGCCGGCGGCTCTCCCGCCCGGCACTGGCTCGACAAGTTGTCTCCTCGGTACCTGGTCTGACGGTACCTTCACGGCCCGGTGGCAACACCGGGCCGTTTTTCTTTGGAGGACGATGCCCCTCGCCCGCAGCGTACCGCGGTCGATCCCCCAAGGGGATGGCGGGTCGGCTTGGGAGCGGCCCGGCACTTGACCCGCTCATGCTCGGAAAGCATTAGCTTCGGACTTTTATGTTCTTCCAGAACATATAGAGCTTCCCTAGAGTCCCCGAATGGACTCGATTGCCATCCTCGCCGGCTTTGCCGTGGGCGCCATCGTCGGTATGACGGGCGTCGGCGGCGGCTCGCTGATGACGCCGCTGTTGATCGGCGTTTTCAAGCTGAACCCTGCCCTCGCCATCGGCACCGACCTCTGGTTCGCGGCGCTGACAAAGACCGGCGGCGCCGTCGCCCATGCCCGCCACGGCCACGTGGACTGGCGCATCACACGGCTGCTGTTGGCCGGCAGCCTGCCCGCCGCGCTGGCGACGATCGCGCTGATGCACGCCACCGGCATCACCAAGGGCTGGGCGGCGGCGCTGACGTTCTCGCTCGGCATCGCGTTGCTCCTGACCGCGGTCGTGGTGGCGTTCAAGAAGACCTGGCAGGCCCTCGGCCTGAAGCTCGAACGCTGGCTGCCCGAGTCGCGCAAGGCGCCGCTGACCGTCGCCAGCGGTGTCTTGCTCGGCGTGCTGGTCACGCTGTCGTCCATCGGCGCCGGCGCCTTGGGCGCGACGCTGATCCTGCTGCTCTACCCGCGGCTGGCCGCGCACCGCCTGGTCGGCACCGACATCGCCCATGCGGTGCCGCTGACGCTGGTGGCCGGCATCGGCCA
>JANNJX010000252.1:0-5300 GCA_031396005.1 Burkholderiales bacterium | reverse complement strand
GCGCGCGCCACGGCGTGCGCGGCATCGTCAATGAAGACTTCATCGACCTGACGATGGAGACCACGGCGCACTTGGAACGTGTGGCGGCAACGCCGGCCTCGGCCCTCGGCTCGACGCGCGACAAGCCCGACCTCGCGTACTGCAGGAACATCCTCGAGGTGCTGAAGGCGCATGCCATCAGCCACTTCTTCTACATCGGCGGCAACGACTCGTCGGACACCGTGCGCATCGTCGTCGAAGAAGCGAAGAAAGCCGGGCATGCGCTGGCGGCGGTGCACATCCCGAAGACGATCGACAACGACCTGATGGGCAACGACCACACGCCGGGCTTTCCTTCCGCCGCGCGCTTCGTCGTGCAGGCCTTTGCCGGCGCCAACCTCGACAACGCCGCGCTGCCGGGCGTGTATGTCGCGGTCGTGATGGGCCGCCACGCCGGCTTTCTCACCGCGGCGTCGGCGCTCGCCAGAACGCAAGCCGACGACGGCCCGCATCTGATCTACCTGCCCGAGCGCGGCTTCGAGATCGACAGATTTCTCGCCGACGTGAAAGCGCTGCACGACAAACTCGGCCGCTGCGTCGTCGCCGTCAGCGAAGGCATCCACGATGCGTCGGGCGACGCCATCGCCGCCAAGCTGTCGGCGCACGTCGAGCGCGACGCCCACGGCAACGTGCAGCTCTCCGGCACCGGCGCACTCGCCGACCTGCTGTGCGACGAGATCAAGGCCAAGCTCGGCATCAAGCGCGTGCGCGGCGACACCTTCGGCTACCTGCAGCGCAGCTTTCTCGGCTGCGTCAGCGACGTCGATGCGCGCGAGGCCCGCGATGTCGGCGAGCGCGCAGTCCAGTACGCGCTGCTGCAAGGCCAGGTCGGCTCGGTGGCGATCCGCCGCAGCGGCGACTACGCCGTCGAGTACGCGCTGCAACCGCTCGAAGCGGTGGCGGCAAAGACGCGGGTGATGGACGACGCCTTCATCAATGCCGCCGGCAACGACGTCACGCCGGCGTTTCGTGACTACCTGCGACCGCTGTTGGGCAACGACCTGCCGCAGGCGCACCGCCTGCGCGGTGCGGCGGTGCAGAAAGTGTTGCAGCGCGGGTGAATCGCCTGCCCGGAATGCTCGACCCTTGCCGGGCACCACATCGCAGGGGCGGCCTCAAGCCATGCGCTCGATGCCGCCGGGCATGCTGACCCACGAGTGCATGCGTTCCTCGTAGACCGAGAAGCTCGGCGGCGGGAACGAAGGATCGGCGAATGCGCCGACCGGTATGGCGATGGCGTCAGCGAGCCCCTCGAGCGTGTAGCACACGGTGGCACCGCACTTTGGGCAGAACCTGAACGTGGCCTTCGTGCCTTCGTCGCCGACCCGCACGTACTCGGCGCTGTCGCCGACGACGGTGACGGCCTGGCGCGCGAAACGCGCTTGCGCACCGAAGACGCTGCCGGAGCGGCGTTGACAGGCCAGGCAGTGGCAAACCGACACCCGCACAGGCTCGCCCACGGCGTGAGCCTGCAGCTGGCCGCAGCTGCAGGCGGCAATCCGAGCGCGCAGGGATGGGTTGCTCATGAGTCGTTCGAAGCATACCGGTTCGTTCGAACGTATCGATGGTTGGCGCCGGGCCGACGCGCGCTGGCCCGGCTTCGAGGTCTGTCCCGTTTCACAGCCGCCCGCACTGGTCTTCTTTCCTGAGAGGCGTCACGGCGCCTTTCCAATGCTATCCAGTAAGCTTCCACTGACTGGGACCAAAGGATCGGGCGAATCACAGTGGGCCGGCAAACCAGTGCCGAACTCGACGCAGGAGATGGGTGGGCAGTCATGAGCAAGCGCTTCCTGAGGTGGGTCGGCACATGGATCGAGGAAAACATCCCTCCCGGCGCCAATCCCGACATAGAGAGCCACGAAGCAAAGGCAAAGCGGCTGTCGGAGAAACTGTTCGCCGAGGCGGCTGCGGCCGGCTTCACAAACTTGGAGACTGAGGAGGAGCGGGAGCGCGTTGCGCCATTGGTACTGGTGGCGGTCTCGGACAGCACCGACTTTGACATCGATGCCTATCGTCTCAAGTCACAGCTAGCGCAGGAAAATGAGGATGGCGACTGAGCCCCGTATGAAGGGCTGTTGTTGTGACGTCCAACGTTGGAATTCACCGGCGGCCGCAGGCCGTCCGGTGGAATGACGTGTTAGCGCGCACAAGCCTATCGGACCCATACCAATGCCTGCCGAAGGCCCCACAAGATTGCCACACTAGCAACCGCGAACACCGCTAAAGACAGAAGTGCCTCCCGCCTTAGCATTTGGAATGGCGTCTGTGGGTTGGTGCCGACCACCCCCGTGATGCCAATGCCGCTGAACTGCCGGAGAAACAGGTAGGCGGACACGCAGTACAACGCCACGAGCGCGAGGCCCACGAACACCCAGGGACGACCGAGCGATGACCACATGAACCGCGCCGAAAGCGCCACCACAAGCGCGGGCAAGAGTACGTGCAAGAGAGCAACCAACCGAAGGAATGCCGACGTCTCGATGCGCGCTAACCTAATGTCGGGAGACAGTTCTGCTGCATAACCTGGCGCGGTGCTCCCGAACCTGGCGGCGCTGATCGGCGCAAGATCCGCCTCAACGCGCGCTTGCGGCCTTGCATACTGGATATCCATCCAGTATTATCAAACCATGAAAAGCGGCACGTCGTCATCGGTGTTGCCTCCCCTGCAATCAGCGCGGTTGCTGGACCAGGTGCGTGAGCGCATTCGCTATTTGCATTACAGCCTGCGCACCGAAGAATCGTACCTGCACTGGATCCGCGCGTTCATCCGTTTTCATGATCGATGCCACCCGCGCGAGCTCGGCGGCGAGCAGGTCGAGGCGTTTCTCATGTGGCTGGCCAACGAGCGCAACGTGGCCGTGTCCACGCACCGGCAGGCGTTGTCTGCGCTGCTGTTTCTCTATCAGAAGGTGCTCTGCCTCGATCTGCCGTGGATGCAATCCATCGGCCGGCCGCAGCGCAAGCCGCGTCTGCCGGTGGTGCTGCCTGCCGACGAGGTGCGGCGCGTGTTGACGTTGTTGGAAGGCGAGCACCGCTTGTTGGCGCAACTGCTCTACGGCACCGGCATGCGCATCACCGAAGGCTTGCAGTTGCGCGTCAAGGATGTCGATTTCGAGCGCCGCACGCTGATCGTGCGTTGCGGCAAGGGCGGCAAGGGCGGCAAGGACCGGGCGCTGATGTTGCCCGACGCCGCGGCGCCGGCGCTGCGCGAGCAACTGGCGCGGGGGCGCGTGTTGTGGGCCACCGATGCGGCGGCAGGCCGCGCTGGCGTGCAGATGCCCGACGCGCTGGAGCGCAAGTACCCGCGCGCCGGCGCGTCGTGGTCGTGGTTCTGGGTCTTTCCGCAGTCCGAGCACGCCACGGACCCGCGCTCGGGCGTGGTGCGCCGCCACCACCTGTATGACCAGACTTTTCAACGTGCCTTCAAGACGGCGGTGCGCCGCGCCGGCATCGAGACGCCCGCCACCCCGCACACCTTGCGCCACTCGTTTGCCACGCACTTGCTGCAAGCCGGATACGACATCCGCACCGTGCAGGAACTGCTCGGCCATTCGGACGTGAGCACGACGATGATCTACACGCATGTGCTCAAGGTCGGCGGCGGCGGCGTGCGCAGCCCGCTGGATTCGATGCCGCAGCCGGCCGTCGCCTGCCGCTGACGCGGCCCGTCACGTCGGCGTGCCGCCCCGCGTCTCCACGTACACCGCGTACAGCGACGTGCTGCCGCACATGAACAGCCGGTTGCGCTTGCTGCCGCCGAAGCAGACGTTGGCGATGATCTCCGGCATGCGGATCCAGCCGATGCGTTTGCCGTCGGGTGCGAAGACATGCACGCCGTCGAAGCCGTCGCCCGCCCAGCCCATGCCGGCCCAGACGTTGCCGTCTTCGTCGCAGCGGATGCCGTCGGCAAAGCCGGTCTTGCCGTTGAACGTCATCTCGGCAAAGACCTTGGCGTTTCGCAGCTTCTTGCCATCGACGTCGTAGACCCAGATCACGCTCTTCGCATTCGGGTAGTGCGAGACGCCGGTGTCGGCGACGTAGCACTTCTTGTAGTCGGGCGAGAAGCACAGGCCGTTGGGCTTGAACGGCTCGTCCGCCACCTTCTCCACCTGCCCCGGCGCGTCGATGCGGTAGACCGCTTCCTTCTGGATCGGCTGCGGGCTGCCGGCGCTTTGCGGCAGGCGGTTGCCCTCGTACTCCATCAGGCTGCCGTAGCCGGGGTCGGTGAAGAACATCCAGCCGTCCGGGTGCACCATGCCGTCGTTGGGCGCGTTCAACTCCTTGCCGCCGGCCTTGTCGGCGAGCACGGTGACCTTGCCGCTGTGTTCGTAGCGGATGACGTTGCGCGTGCCGTGACAGAACGCGATCTGCCGGCCTTGCGCATCAAACGTGTTGCCGTTGGAGTTGCCCGACGGGAAGCGAAAGCGCCGGCCGACATGGCCGTCTTCTTCGCTCCAGCGCAGGCACTCGTTGTTCGGGATGTCGCTCCACACCAGGTAGCGGCCCGAGCCGTTCCAGGCCGGGCCTTCGGCCCACATCGTGCCGCTGTGCAGGCGCACGATCGGCGTGTTGCCGAGCTTGTACTTGAACCGCGGGTCGAGCGAGATCACGTCGGGCTCGGGGTAGCGCACCGGCGGCGCGCCGGGGGCGTAACGGTCTACCGTCTGCGCGAAGGCAGCGCCCGTGGTGCTGGCGGCAAACGCGGCCAGGCCGGCGTTGCGCAGCAGCGCGCGGCGTTGCTTCAATTTGACGGACGCGTCGTCGGGCTCGGCGGCCGTGAGGTCCACAAAGCGCAGGGCTTGGGCGTGTTCCATCGTCTGTCTCCGCTTGTTGTTCGAGGGCTGGCGAGTGTGCGCGCCGACCCTGAAAACTTCAAGCGAAGCCGACTATGGCTTCTGCGCCTCGCGGTGGTACGCCGTCACCCGCTCGACCTCGTTCTTCGACCCCAGCATGACGGCCACGCGCTGGTGCAGCTTGCTCGGCATCAGATCCATGATCCGCTGCTCGCCGTTGGTGGCCGCGCCGCCGCGTCGAGCGCGAGCGGCCCCTCCACTGGCGACGACACGGCGGCGCGCACCGGGAGCCCCAGGAAGCCGCCGGTCGGCCCGTAGGATCCCTCGGCGTCGAGGTCGAGGTCGGTGAGCTCGACCGCGGTGGACCGATCCGCCCGCTGCCACCAGAGGTCTCCGCCGCGCACCGTGAGCCGGGTGAGCCGGAGCGTCCAGCTCGGGCGCGCCGGAGCCTGGCCGGGCAGCAGCAGG
>JANNJX010000222.1:0-2504 GCA_031396005.1 Burkholderiales bacterium | reverse complement strand
GACGCTCGTCGATGCGCCGCTGTCGCGCACGCCGCTCGAAGCCGAGGCCGGCACGCTCGACACGATGGTCGGCTGCGACGATGCCACCTTCACCACCATCGAGCCGGTGCTGCGCTGCTGGGCCGGCAACGTCGTGCATCTGGGACCGCTCGGGCTGGGCCACAAGATGAAGCTGGTCAACAACTTCGTCGCCATGGGCTACGCGGCGCTGTTCGCCGAGGCGCTGGCGATCGCGCGCAAGGCGGGGTTGTCGGTCGAACAGTTTCACGCCGTGGTCGGGTCGGGCCGCATGCGCTGCGGCTTCTACGACACCTTCATCCAGTACAGCCTCAACGGCAACGAGAACGCGCACAAGTTCAGCATCAGCAACGCCCACAAGGACATGCGCTACCTGGCCAACATGGCCAACGAGGTCGGCGCCGTGAACCCGTTGCAGGCGCAGGTGAAGAACAGCTTCGCCGCGATGGAAGCGGCCGGGCAGGGCGAGCGCTATGTGCCGATGCTGGCCGAGTTCATCGCCGGGTTGAACGGATTGGACAAGAAGAAGGCAGTCTGAGCGCGTGAACCCGCAGCGACTCGCGCACGCGATCCGCTTTCTTGCCATCGACGCCATCGTCCGCGCGCAGGAGGGCCACCAGGGCGTGCCGCTCGGCATGGCCGAAATCGCCACCGCGCTCTACAGGCAGCACCTGAAGTTCGATGCCGCCGTACCAACTTGGTGGGACCGTGACCGTGTCGTGCTGTCCAACGGCCACGGCTCGATGCTGCTCTACGCGCTGCTCTACCTCACCGGCCACGAGCGTCTCTCGCTCGATCAGATCAAGACCTTTCGCGTGCTCGGCTCGCACTGCGCGGGCCATCCGGAGCGCGACCCCGCCACCGGCATCGAGGTCACCACCGGCCCGCTCGGCCAAGGCATCGCCAACGCGCTCGGCATGGCCGTGGCCGAAGCGTTTCTGAACGCGCGCTTCGGCGACGCGCTGGTCGATCACCGCACCTACGCCTTCGTCGGTGACGGCTGTCTGCAGGAAGGCGTCGGCCAGGAGGCGATCGCGCTGGCCGGCCACCTGCGCCTGTCCAAGCTGACGTTGCTGTGGGATGACAACCGCATCACCGACGACGGCTGCACCGACTTGTCGATCAGCGAAGACGTGGCCGAACGTTTTCGCGTCGCCGGCTGGCATGTGCAGGCACTGGATGGGCACGACATCGAGGCCGTGTCGATGGCGCTCGACGCCGCACGCGCCGACCCGCGCCCATCGCTGCTGGCCTGCCGCACCGTCATCGCCCGCGGCATCGCGCGTCTGGAAGGCCAGCGCGGCGGCCACAGCGCGCGGCTGTTCGAAGCCGATGCGCACGCGGCGCGCGAGGCGCTCGACTGGCCGCATGCGCCGTTCGAGACGCCTGCGCCGGTGTTGAACGCGTGGCGCGCCGCCGGGCAGCGCTCTCACGGCGAACACACCGCGTGGCAAGCGCGCGTCGCCGCGCTGCCTGCCGACGAGCGCGCCGAGTTCGAGCGCGTGATGCGCGGCGAGCTGCCCGCGGGCTGGCAGGCCGTGCTGCGCGCTCATCAACTGAAAACAGCCGACGAGCCCAAAGGCGGCATCAACATCTCCTCCGACATCCACGACGCACTGACCGACCTGCTGCCCGAACGCATGGCCCTGTGCGCCGACCTCGAAGCGCCGACCGCGCACAAGCGCCGTCTGCACGCCTTCACCGCCGACGACCGCAGCGGCGCCTACGTGCACTGCGGTGTGCGCGAGCACGTGATGGCCGCGATGGCCAACGGCATGGCCGCGCATGGCGGCGTGCGGCCCGCGGCGGTGACCTATCTCGCCTTCGCCGACTACGAGCGACCGGCGATGCGCATGGCCGCGCTGATGGGCCTGCCCGTGACCTTCGTCTTCAGTCACGATTCCATCGGCATCGGCAGCAACGGGCCGACGCACCAGCCCGTGGAGGTGCTGGCGTCGCTGCGTGCGATGCCGGACATGCTGGTGCTGCGGCCCGCCGATGCGGTCGAAGCGGCGGAGTGCTGGGCCATCGCGCTCGAACATCGCAGCGGCCCGGTGTCATTGGTCTTCGCGCGCCAAGTGCTGCCGCGCGTGCGCGAGCGCAGCAGCAGCGACAACCGCTGCCGCCGCGGCGCCTACGTGCTCGCCGATGCGCAGGGCGGCGCGCGCCGCGTCACGCTGCTCGCCACCGGCTCGGAAGTGCTGATCGCCCTGCAAGCGCGCCGTGCCTTGCAGGCCGAAGGCGTGCCCACCGCCGTCGTCTCGATGCCGTGCTGGGAGCTGTTCGATCGGCAAGACGCCGCGTACCGCCACGCCGTGCTCGGCCCGGGCAGCAGCGTGCGCGTGGCCGTCGAAGCCGCGCTGCGCTTCGGCTGGGAGCGCTGGCTCGGCCGACCTTGGCGAATCAATCTGGTAGATGCAAGGATTCGATCAAGCGTCTGGGCCATTCGCCCGGGGATCTGATCCGACTCAGGATGCGGTGGCGAT
>JANNJX010000219.1:0-11441 GCA_031396005.1 Burkholderiales bacterium | reverse complement strand
GGGTCATGTCCCTCGATATCCCCGGCATCTACTCCCACGACGAGGCCAAACGCGTTTACCCCACAGGGACTATCGCCAGCCACGTGGTGGGGTTCGTGAATGTCGATGGCGTCGGGTTGGAAGGCATCGAATATGAGTTCGAGGATCAGCTGCGGGGGGTCCCGGGGGTCGTGGCGTTCGAGTGCACGATGTCGACGACCTTGCTGTTGCGCAGGTCCGGACAGTTCTCCTTGAAGGTCAGGCCGAGCACGTTGACCTTGGCACCGCGCACGTAGCTGCCGTTGGCAATCATCTGCTTGACGGTCTGCTCGGCGATGTACTTGCCCATGCCGTCGTTGATCCGCCGGCCCGCGGTGATCACCTGCGGGTGGTAGCCGAGCATCTCGGCCTTGTGCGTCAGGTAGTATGGATCGACGCCGATGCAATGCCCGCCGACGAGGCCAGGTTCGAAGCGCAGGAAGTTCCACTTCGTGCCCGCGGCTTGCAGCACCTCGGCGGTGTCGATGCCGACCTTTTCGAAGATGATCGCCAGCTCGTTCATCAGCGCGATGTTGAGGTCGCGCTGCGTGTTCTCGATCACCTTGCAGGCTTCGGCCACCTTGATGCTGGTGCAGCGGTGCACACCGGGCTGCACGATGCTCTCGTACAGCGCCGCCACTTTGTCCAGCGTTTCGGCCGTGTCGCCCGAGACGACCTTGACGACGTTGGTCAGCATGTGTTCGCGATCGCCGGGATTGATGCGCTCGGGGCTGTAGCCGACGAAGAAGTCCTGCTTCCAGCGGCCGCCCGATGCGCGCTCGAGTTCCGGGATGCAGACCTCTTCGGTCGCCCCCGGATACACCGTCGATTCATAGACGACGATAGCACCCGGCTTCATGTTGGCGCCGATCAGGCGGCTGGCACCCAGCAGTGGGCCGAGATCGGGGATGTGCGCCTGATCGACCGGCGTCGGCACCGCGACCAGGATGATGTCGGCCGCTTTCAGGCGCTGAGCATCGGCGCTGTACTCGGCCCGGTGCGCGGCGCGCATGTCGTCGTCGCTGATCTCGCGCGACGGGTCGTGCCCGTCCCGGCAGCGCGCGACGCGCGTGGCGTCGATGTCGAAGCCGATGGTGTGCAGCGTCTTGCCGAACTCGATGACGAGCGGAAGGCCGACGTAACCCAAACCGACAACAGCGACGACGGTGGTCATGGTGCTTCCTTTCTGTCATGCCGCATGGCTGAATGCAATCGCGTGAAAGTGGTGTCGGCGGTACCAGCGATAGAAGCGCGCGGCTGCCGGGCGCGTTCGCTGAAAGCTCGGTCGAAAGCAGCGACAACGCCCGGCGCCCCACGCTCGCGTCAGCGCCGGGCGATCCTCTGCACCGCAGCGAACGGCAGCGTGCAAGTTGAACCCGTCGACATCGGCGCACAGGCGCTGCTCGACATCCACGTCCCTGGGGATTGCACCTTGCGACCTACGGCATGCGGTGGTCGGCGTCGCGCGCAATTGCTGCACTGGCCGGCCGCGCTCAAGTACCGGAGAGATGCCGCACATCGAGTCAGGTTGCGATGGATTGGAGAGCGCATTGGCGCAGGTCCGGTCGGGATGTCACGACAGGCGCGATGGTGCCTAAGTCGCGCATTGTACGGACCGGGGTCGCTTGGCTGCGGGCAATGCGGCTCCTACAATTCCGCATGCGCAATGCCCTCTGCGCGCCGCTCTAGGCGCCGACCCATGAAATCGCATCCGGCAACCGACATGTGGCGTGCTTGTTGATGGACGGCCTGCGTCTGGCGGGCCACAACGAGGCGCTGGTGTCGGATCTGCACGCGTTCGATCGCGCCGGTGACGCCGGCGATGCAACGCATCCGCGGCACCAGCGCGACGCGGGTCTGGAGGTTGCCCGCACGTTGATTGCGCGCTGGTTCGATCCGGCCGCAGGGCCACCTCCCGATCTCCGGTTCACCTCCCGACTGGCGCGGCCCTGCAGACAGTCGCACGGTGCACATGCCTTACGTGATTGCCGAAGCGTTGCTCGCACCCAAGCGCCTGAACGGATCCTGAGCGGGTCCTGGGCGATCGGCGAGGCGGCCGTCCTGGACATGCTGCGGCAGGTCGACCTGCTGTTCTGCCCGACCGCCCACGATTTGGCCAGACTGCGACGCAGTGGTCCGGCACGCGCCCGGATCGAACGCCTGTCGCCCTTCCTGGACCCGGCGCCTTGCTGGCGCACCGCGCGCAAACAGCGCTTGCGGCATGCGCGGCTGGGTGCAGCCTGCTCCACGGTGCCCACCGACCAGCCCTGGCAGTTGCTGATGGCTGGCGACGGCCCGGCGCGCGCGCAGGTCGAGTCGCGGCCGCACGAGGCCGCGTTCAGTCGCATCCATTTTCTAGGCGCTTGCGACGAACGCACGATGGGGCAGACGGAGTCGCGATGCGTCCCGCGACAGCGCAGCCGAGAGCAAACTGCCGCCACCTTCCGGGAACTGCTCAAACCTTGGCAGCCGCTACTCGGCCCGACAGGGGTCATCGTGGCTACACCATGACGACGACGTTGGCCTTGCTGCGCCACGGCGAAACACCCTGGAGCCGCGTCAAGCGGCTGCAGGGTCGCACCGACGTCGGCCTGAGCGAGACCGGTGCCGCCATGCTGGCCGCGCACATGTTGCCACCCGAGTGCAGTGAGCTGCCGGTGTGCACCAGTCCGCTGGTGCGCTGCACGCAGACCGCTGCACAACTGCGCCTGGTCACGCCGGTCATCGAAGCGCGACTGATCGAGATGAGCTGGGGGCAGTGGGAAGGTCGTACCCAGTCGGATCTGCGCTCTGAACTGGGGCCCGAGATGGCCGAGAACGAGGCGCGCGGATGGGACTTCATGCCGCCGGGCGGCGAGAGTCCCCGGCAGGTCTGGCAACGGGTTCGGCCCTGGCTCTCGGAATTGGCGGCGCTGCGCCTGCCCACGCTGGCCGTCACGCACCGCGGCGTGATGCGGGTCATCTTCGCCCGGGCCACGGGTTGGGACATGCTGGGCAAGCCACCGGCCAAGCTGGACTGGACTACGTTGCAGTTGTTCTCATTGGACGAGCAGGGTCTGCCTGCGGTGCAGCGGTTGAACCTGCCGCTGCCTGCCAGGCAACTCTGACGAGAATGCGCCGGGCCGCCCCCCGTTTTGTTGCGCCTCCTCGGTGGGCCTGGCGAAGCCGGGATTGGGGGCGCTGGTGACCCAGACGCGTGTGCTGATTTATGTCCAGCATTTGCTGGGCACCGGCCACCTCAAACGGGCCGTCCTGTTGTCGGATGCGATGACGCGCGCCGGGCTGGAAGTAACCCTGGTCAGCGGGGGTTTGCCGGTGCCTGGCCTGATGCCCATGGCCGCACGTTGGGTGCAACTGCCACCGGTGACGGCGGCGGATTCGGGTTTCAAGTCGCTCGTCGACGTGCGGGGCCTGCCGGTCGACGACGTGCTGCGCCAGCAGCGCCGCGACGCCTTGCTGGCTTTGTGGCGTGCCACCGATCCCCATCTGCTGCTGATCGAATCGTTTCCGTTCGGCAGGCGCCAGATGCGTTTCGAGCTGTTGCCGCTGTTGGACGCTGCCCGGCAGTCGCCGCGTCCGCCGGTGATCGTGTCGTCGGTGCGCGACGTTTTAGGCGGGAGCCGGAACGACCCGCAGCGCCAACAGCGCATGCTGGAGCTCTTCGATCGGTACTTCGATCATGTGCTGGTGCATGGCGACCCGGCCCTGGTGCCGTTCGAGCGCACATTCGCCCACGTCCCGCAACTCGGCGTACGGATGCATTACTCCGGCTACGTGGTCGATGCACCCGCGCCAGATGGCAACGCCGGTGATGGCACGCTCGACGGATTCGACGAGGTACTGGTGTCCGCCGGCGGCGGCGCGGTTGGTTTGCCGCTGCTGTTGGCCGCAATCCATGCGCGGCAGCTTACGCGGCTGGCCGGCGCGCGGTGGCGCGTTCTGGTGGGCGCGGGTATCGGCGTGGCGGCGTTCGCCGATCTCGCCGCGCTGGCCTCTTCGCTCCATGGCCAGGGCGTCGTCGTCGAGCGCAACCGGGCCGATTTTCCACAGCTGCTGCGTCGCTGCCGAATGTCGGTGAGTCAGGCCGGATACAACACCGTCCTGGAAACCCTGCAGGCTGCAACACGCGCGCTACTGGTGCCGTTCGCCGGCGGAACCGAGACCGAGCAGACCCTGCGTGCGCAACTGCTGGCCGATCGTGGTTTAGTCGACCTGGTGGAGGAATCTGCATTGACGCCGGCGGCGCTCGCGCAGGCCATCGATCGCGCCGCGGCGCGTGCGCCGCTGACGCTTGGGCAGGTTCGACTGGACGGCGCCGCTACCAGTGCACGGCTGATACGTGGATGGCTGTCGGGCGGCAGCGAGCGACGTGTTGTCCCACCCCATTGGGCAGCATTTCTGGACGAGATTGCGCGCTGGAGAGACGCCGGCCGGGTGGTCGATCTCTGGTGGCGGGACGACGATGCCTGCCGCGCCCATCCGGCGCTGACGCGTCTGGTCGATCTATCCGCTGCAGCACAGGTCCCGTTGGCTCTGGCGGTGATTCCGAAGGGCGTGCAGGCAGCGGTACTGGTGCAGGATGCGCGCTGGATTCGTGTCCTGCAGCATGGCGCCGACCATATGCAACGGGCCGCTGCCGGCGAAAAAAAGACCGAGTTCCCGGCGTCGGAACCGGTGGAGGCGGCGCTGGGGCGCTTGCAAGCGGGTTATGCGCGAATCGCCGGACCCGTCACGTTGCCGGTGCTGGTAGCGCCCTGGAACCGAATCGGGGCCGCCAATCTGCCGGCCCGGCTCGCGGCCGCGGGTTACCGGGGCCTGAGTCGTTTTGGTCCACGCGACTGCGCATCGGTGCGCGGGCTGGCGCAGGTCAATACACACGTCGATGTCATCGACTGGCGCGGCACGCGTGGTTTCGTTGGCGAGCAGGCCGCGCTGGGCGCCGCCACAGCCCATTTGCAGGCCCGGCGCGAGGGCCGCGCCGATGCCGATGAGGCCACCGGATGGTTGACGCACCATCTGATGCATGACGAAGCCTGCTGGGCGTTTCTCAAGCGTCTGTTCGACCGTACAGGACGCGAACCGGCGGTGGCATGGCAACGTGCGGACATGTTGTTCGGTGATCCGAAAGCCGCTTCGCCAGATCAGGCCGGCGGCGCATTCGGCGCAGCGGCATAAAGGAGGAGCCCGCAGGGCGGGGGACAGCCGCAGAGACGAATGCGCCGCCGGCCTGATCCCACGCTGTGCCACCCGTATCCGGTTTGTCGTATTTGGGAAAGCTCAATAGACAGCATCCGTGCTGAGCGACCCATTCAGGGGTCACGCTCGCCCGTCGCGATATCTTGCGCTTGATCCTCGTTGAGCCGACGAAGCGATTGGAGGAGATTCAGAGCATCTCAAAGCTCGACAAAAATGGGGCGGCGCAACCACGAGGCGGACAGAGCCCGGCGTCTGCTCATGTTTAGGGTTTTCCGATACCTGCCCATCCCACGCCACGGACGCACGCATGGAACCGACCTAAGGGCAGGCCAGGGTGACATAGCCGCCTTCGGAATAGCCGGTGAGAAACAGCTAACCATTGTCGGCGATGTTCTGGCCGCGCCGCCGGCCTGCTTGTTTCTCGCGACTTTGACAAGACTGCTCACGCCCGAGGGGGGCGGCCCGCGCCGAGTTTTCCCCGGTCGTCGTCTAGGGCCGCTCCGGACTGGCCGGGATCACGGGCCCGCCCGGTGGCGAGCTTCGGCGGCAAAGGCCAGGTGCCCCACGACCGCGAGCACGCGGCGGTCGGTGTCGTCGTCGGCGCGGTCGTTGAGCACCGACGCGGCGGCGCCGAGCGTTGGCTGGCGCTCGAGATGGTCGATGTGGCGCTGGCGCGAGCGGGCGGCGTCGCTTTCGAGCCGGTCGATCGCGTCCACCACGTCGCGCCAAGGATGCTCGACGTCGATCAGAAGCACATCGCCGCGGACAGGCGCATATTGCCACGGTAAAAACGAACAAGAGCGCAAGCCATCAGAGCCAACCGAACCTTCGAGCAGCGCCGCGCGGAGTCTCAGGTCAGAGTTGGACGACTGACCTTGCCCTCGTTCGACGTAGTCCATAGCCACTCGGTTACGCGGCTTTCGTTGCCTGGCCCGCGTGCCAGTTTGCTTCGAACCTCATCGGGCTGATGTAGCCCAGCGTGGAGTGAAGTCTGCGATGGTTGTAGAACGTCAACCAGTCGATCACGTCCATCGCTTCGCGCTGGGTGGCGAACTTCTTGCCATACAGCCGGCCCACTTTCAGGCTGCCCCACAAGCTTTCCGTGGGCGCATTGTCGCAGCAGTTGCCCTTGCGACTCATCGACGAGCGCATGCCGTAGCTGCTCAGCGTGTCCTGGAACGCGTGGCTGCAATATTGGCTGCCGCAGTCCGAGAGGTGATGTCGCTGCTCCAGACCCGGTCGGGCGCCGCCGGCGTGAAGTCACGCGCCAGCAAGTTTTCAGCGATCGGCAGATCGTGTTTGCTGTCGGTCGTCACGACGAACTTCCTCTTGCTGCGCGCCTTGATGCCGTGCGTGTGCATCAGTCGCTGCACCCGGGCTTTGCCGACGCGATTGCCTCGCGCGAGCAGCTCCTTCCATACCCTTGGCCAGCCGTATTCGCCTTTGATCTCGGCTTGGATGGCTCGGATGTGCGCCAGCAGCGCCTCGTTGCTGAGCCGCCCACCGCCGGGCTGGCTGGGTTGGCCGGCTCTGCGCCGACGCCGATGCTCGAAGTAGCCACTGGCGCTGACACCCAGCACTTTGCACGTCATCGTGACCGGCCATGCCGTCTTGTTCTTGGCGATCCAGGCGTACTTCACAGTGATTCCTTCGCGAAGTACGCCGTCGCTTTTTTTAAGATGTCGCGCTCCATCTTCACGCGCGCCAGCTCGGCCCGCAGCCGCGCCAACTCCATCTGCTCGGCGCTCACCGGCCGATCACCGGCGCCCTGCAGCTCACCCTTCTCGGCAAGCCGAACCCAGTTGCTCAGCGTCTGCTTCGGCATGCCCAGAATCCGCGCCGTCACCGACGCCTCCTGCCCGGCCTTGACCAGCCGCACGGCCTCCAGCTTGAACTCCAGCGTGTACCGCGCCCGGTGCTTCGCTTCGTCTCTCTTGCTCATTTCGTACTCTCCATGAATTGACGTTCCCCCGTAAAAGCTGGACAGCTCAAAACTAGAGTTACGGTCGCTTCTGAGCGCCCCGACAGGGGCCAGGAGAAGCGATGAAGAAGTCGAGGTTCACAGAAGAGCAGATCGCCTACGCGCTGCGGTTGGCTGAAGGCGGCACGCCGGTGGCCGACGTGTGCCGCCAGATTGGCATCTCGGACGCGACCTTCTACACGTGGAAGAAGAAGTACGCCGATCTGGGTGTCTCGGAGCTGCGCCGGCTCAAGCAACTCGAGGACGAGAACGCGCGGCTGCGGCGCATCGTTGCCGACCTCACACTGGACAAGCAGATCCTGCAGGAGGTCGTACGAAAAAAGATCTGAAGGCTGTCAAGCGGCGCGAGCTGGCAGCCTGGATGCAAGAGCGCTTCAAGGTCAGTGTGCGGCGCTCATGCGAACTGGCGCTGCTGCAACGCTCGGTGTGGTACGCCAAGAGCCGTGCGCGCGACCAGAGCGCGTTGCGACAGCGTATCCGCGACATCGCCATGAGCCGACCCAGGTTCGGCTACCTGCGTGTGTTGGTCATGCTCAAGCGAGAGGGCTGGGCCGTGGGAAAGAAGCGCGTATACCGGCTGTACAGCCTCGAAGGCCTGCAGCTGCGCATGAAGGTCAGGCGGCGCAAGCGCATCGCGCTGCTGCGCGGCAAGGTGGTGCCGGCCACCGGGGCGAACCAGCACTGGAGCATGGACTTCGTACACGACCAGATGCTCGACGGACGCAAGTTCCGCATCCTGACGGTGATCGATCAATGGAGTCGCGAGAGTGTGATGCTGGAGGCCAACTATCGGCTGTCGGGAAGGTCCGTCGGCCAGGCGTTGGGCCAAGCCGCCAGGCAGCGCGGCTGGCCCCAGGCCATCACGGTGGACAACGGCACCGAGTTCACCTCCAAGGCGCTGGACGACTGGGCGTATCGACGCGGCGTAAAGCTCGACTACACGCGCCCGGGCAAGCCCACGGACAACGGGCTGATCGAGTCGTTCAACGGTCGGCTGCGCGACGAGTTCCTCAACGTCAACGAGTTCGTCACGATGCACGAAGTGCATGAGAAGTTGAAGGCCTGGCAGGAGGACTACAACCACTGCAGGCCGCACGGCTCGCTCGGTCACCTGACCCCGAGCGAGTTCGCCACAATGCGGTCAGGACAACCCAAGGAAGTGGCCAACCTCTAGTTCAAAACCGTCCGGCTTCCGGGGAAACGTCAGAATGCATTTCCTGCTTCAGCTATGGAGTACGTTTCTCGGGGGCAAGGTCAGTAATGGAAAGACATGCTCGGCAACGGCGGCCATCGGCGCTGCCAGCGCAGCAGAAATGAGCGGCAGCCTGTATTCGGTTTCGAACAATGCGAGCGCCGATTCGGACAGGCGCGGCCAGCCGATGCTGATAGTGCCGTCGACCAGATCGATTGCCAACCCTTCGATCTTGGTCTGCCCCGACTTCCAGAACACGGCGGCGATCGAGAAACGGCCGCCCGTGGCGATCAGCCCGTCGGGGATGCGCGACAGCAGCGCCACCGCGCGGTCGACCAGCCGCACTGCGGCGGATGTCGCACCGGCGCGGCCGGCAGCTCGGGCAGCGATGGAAGTCATGACGGGCTCCTCAGTGAAGGGTCGAAGCGGGACAGCGCGCGGTGGCGGATCAACAATGCGAGCGTCATCGCAAGGTCGAAGTCTTCTGCCGCGGCCTGGGCGCTCGCATGCGCTTCGCCGAGGCTGGCGCCGTCGCGCAAGCACTGCACGAACACGGCGGCCGCCGCAGGCACGTCGATCACCAACACCTCGAGCGCCGGTCGAACCACGAGCGCATGCTCGGGCCGGTACGGATCGACTGCACCGATGTCGAGCGACCCCTGGTGGGCCGCCCACAGCGACACCACCGCGTAGCGCGACGACAGTACGCCGACCGAGGGATGCAGCTGCAGCCGGAGCTGCGGCAGCAGGTCGGCCTCGGCCAGCAGCGCTGCGATGCGGTCGGCGCCGACCGGCGTAGCGTCTGCCGAATGGAAGGCCACGAGGCGCAACCATTCGAGGCGCGCCACGTCGGACAGGTACGGCAGCGACGCCGCGGGCTCGAAGCCCTCGATGAAGCGTGCGAAGCCTGCGCCATAGGCGGCGAGTAGCGTGCTGGACGGCGGCGATGACAGCACGAACTCGCGCGCCATCGCGCGGAAGAACTCGTCGCCGACCAGCTCGCGCGTCACCGGGAAGGTGTCGCTCAGCGCGCCGATAAGCGAGCTGACGACGTTGTTGAGGTACACCGCGAATCGCTGCGCCGGATCGGACCCGTTCCAGCTGACGAGCCCGTCGGGGCAACGGCGCGCGGGGTCGAGCAACGCGGCCGCGAACGCTCGCTGCGTGCTCATGTCGAGGCTCGACGGTGTGCGTCGAGCGCGCGCTCGGCCCGCCGCGCCTCGCCGAGCAGCACGCCGAACGCCGGCACGTCGTTGTCGCGTTCGATCAGCGTCGGCAGCGGACCGAGCCGATCGAGCACCTGCTCGTAGAGCGCCCAAACGGCGTCATCGACGGCAGTTCCGTGCGCATCGATCAGCAGGCGGTCGCCGGCAGCATCGCGGTCCTCGGCAAAGCCGGCGAGATGGATCTCGCCGACCTCGGACAGCGGCAGCGCGGCCAGGTACGCGCCGACGTTGCGGCCGTGGTTCACCGCACTGACGTACGCGTTGTTGATGTCGAGCAGCAGGCCGCAGCCGCTGCGGCGAACCACTTCGGACAGGAACTGCGCTTCGCTCATCGTCGAGCGCTCGAACTCGACGTAGGTCGACGGGTTCTCGAGCAGCATGCGCCGCGCGAGGTGCTGCTGCACTTGATCGACGTGGTCGCAGACGCGTTGCAGGGTTTGCTCGTCGTACGACAGCGGCAGCAGGTCATTGAAGAACACGCCGCCATGGCTCGACCATGCGAGGTGCTCTGAGAACGACCGCGGCTCATAGCGTTCGATCAACGCCGCCAGGCGGGCCAGCTGCACGGGGTCCGGCGGACTTTCCGCGCCAATCGACAGGCCCACGCCATGGATCGACAGCGCATGCCGTTCACGGATGCGCGTCAGCCAATGGTGCAGCGGTCCGCCGGCCACCATGTAGTTCTCGGCGTGGATCTCGAAGAAGCCGATCTCTGTGGTCAGCGCGAGGATGTCGCCGAAGTGCTGCGGCTTCAGGCCCAGGCCGGCGCGCGGCGGCAAGCGGGCCGCCGGCGCGGGGTCTCGGCACTCCTGCATCGCGCGCGCTTCGCCGCCGGCCGGCGGCCTCAGGCGGTCTTTTCCTTGAACTCCTTCAACTGGCCAAAGCCGGTGGGCGACTTCGGCGACGCGGTCTTTTCGCAGGTACCCTTGGGCACGAGCGTCCAGGCGTTGCCTTGATGGTCCACCTTCGAGGTGCCCGCGCAGGTCGTTCCGGGCCCGGCGGCACAGTCGTTCTTGCCTTTGAGGGCGACACCGAAGCACTTCTCCTTGCCCTTGTCCGCAGCCTGTGCGGCGGCCGGAGAGTGGGCCAGCGCGAGCGCGCTGCCGATGGCGAGCGCCAGTGCGGCAACAGAAGCGGTGTTTGCATTGGTGGTGGTCTTCAGCATGATCGAATCTCCGTGGTGGTGGACTGCAAAGCAGCATGAACAGGGCACGCCCTGAGCGGGCTCCGTTCGTCGTGGGGGACGCTAGATCCTTACTTGTGACGGCAATGACAACTCGCGATGCGCTGCGAGCTTCGGTGCGGCATCGCGTCTGATGACGTAGGCGGCTTCACGTCGCCCGCCCTGCCTTGTCAGCCCGCAGCTCCCGCACCTCGCGCAGCAACCTGTGCAGCAGCATCACTGCATGACGAGCGCGACCACGACGACCAGCGCGAACAGGCCGCCGGCGATCATGCATCCCATCATCATGCCCATCATCGATTCATCCATCATCGTCGTCTCCTTGTCGCTGAGGGTTGCTTCGCAGCAGGCGCTGCTGCCTCCATGGATGGAAGGCGCAGCGTGAATCGCGTCATGCCGTCCGGGCCTCTCGCTGCCTCGACACTGCCGCCGTGCAGCGCCGCGATCGCCTTGACGATCGCCAGGCCGAGCCCGGTGCCTCCGCCATCCCGCGCTCGCGAACGGTCGACGCGATAGAAGCGGTCGAACAGCCGCGGCAGATGCTCGGACGCGATCGCCTCGCCATGGTTCACGACATCGAGCCAGGCTATGCCGCCCTCGAGCCGTGCATGAACCTGCAGCGTCGTGCCCGCGTGGCAGTGGCGC
>JANNJX010000099.1:0-4655 GCA_031396005.1 Burkholderiales bacterium | reverse complement strand
GAACGCGGCCGACACACCCACCGCGCCGTCGAGCAGGCCGCCCGGGTCGTTGCGCAGGTCGAGCACGATGCCCTTCAGGTTCGGCTCGGCCTTGTAGGCCTCCTCGATCTTCTTCGCGAAGTCATCGAGCGTGCGCTCCTGGAACACCGTCAGGCGGATCCACGCATAGCCCGGCTCGACGATCTTCGAGCGCACGCTTTGCTGACGGATCTCTTCGCGCATCAGGCTCACCGGGAAGCTGCGCGACTCGTCCTTGCGGAACACCGTCAGCGAAACCTTGGTGCTGGGCTCGCCACGCATGCGCTTGACGGCCTGGTCGATCGTCAGTCCCTTGACCGGCGTGTCGTCGATGCGGGTGATCAGGTCACCGCTCTTCAGGCCGGCGCGGAACGCCGGCGAGCCTTCGATCGGCGAGACCACCTTGACCAGGCCGTCTTCCATCGCGATCTCGATGCCGATGCCGACGAACTTGCCGGTCGTGCCTTCGCGGAATTCGCGGAAGCTCTTCTTGTCGAAATACTGGCTGTGTGGATCAAGGCCGGACACCATGCCGGCGATGGCGTCGGTGACGAGCTTTTTCTCGTCCACGGCCTCAACGTAGTCGGTCTTAATCATGCCGAACACCGCGGCGAGCTGCTGCATCTCTTCCAGCGGCAACGGCGCGTAACTGGCCCGTGCAACCGCTTGCAACTGCATCGTCGTCAATGCGCCGGCCACCGCGCCCAGGGCGACAAAACCAGCAATCTTCAACTTCGCGCCCATGAGGGGGACTCCCTTGACAAACTTGAATCCGAATATACGCCCGTGACACCCATCGGATGCGTGAACAAGGGCAAAGTTCACCGACCTGAATCCGGGGGGGCGGCCGGTTCGGGCTCGCGCTCGAAGGTGACGACGTGATCGACCAGCGGCCGGATGCCGATCCACTCGCCGATCTGGTGGTCGTGGTGGCTCGGCACATGGGCCAGCACCTGCTCGCCCGAGGCCAGCCGCAGCGTGTACAGAAACTCCGAGCCGCGAAAGGCCTTGCGCTCGATGCAGGCCCGCACCGGCGCATCATCGTCGTGCACGATGTCGTCGGCGCGCAGCAGCACGTCGCACTGATCGTTCGGGTAGGCGCCGGGCAAGGGGCATTCGGCGGCGTCGGCCAGCGCGCCGAGCGAAGTCATCACGCGCGGGCCTTCGGGCGTGGTGACGACCTCGCCGCGCGTGAACACGCCGTGGCCGATGAAGTCGGCAACGAAGCGCGTCGCCGGACGGTGGTAGAGCGAATAGGCATCGTCCCACTGCTCCAGGCGGCCGCGGTGCATGACGCCGATGACGTCGCCGATGGCAAACGCTTCGAGTTGATCGTGGGTGACGAACAGCGCCGTCGTGCCCGACTGGTGGAGGATGGTGCGGATGTCTTGCGCCAGGCGCTCGCGAAGGTCGGCGTCAAGACTCGAAAACGGCTCGTCGAGCAGCAGCAGTTGCGGCCGCGGCGCCAGTGCGCGGGCCAGCGCCACACGCTGCTGCTGGCCGCCGGAGAGCTGGTGCGGAGCGCGCCGCGCGGCATGCGCCAGGCCCACGCGCTCAAGCACTTCCTGCACTCTGGATTCGCATTCGGCACGCGGCAGGTGGCGGATGCCGAAGGCCACGTTGTCGCGCACGTTCAGGTGCGGGAACAGCGCGTAGTCCTGGAACACCATGCCGATGCGCCGCGCTTCGGGCTCGACATGCGTTTGGCCATCCGCCAGCACGCGGCCGTCCATGCGCACGCTGCCTTCGGCCAGTCTTTCGAGGCCGGCCACAGCGCGCAGCAGCGAGGTCTTGCCGCAGCCCGAGGGGCCGATCAGCACGCCGATCTGGCCGGCAGCGAGCGACAACGAAACGCCGCTGACGGCGTCGTGGCCGGGGCCGGCGCCGGGCCGCCCCAAGCCGGCCACGCCCACTTGGGGGGCCGGGAGCGCAGCGAGCTTGGGGGCCACGTTGCGACTGGTGGCGTATCGAACGCCCACGTCGCGGAGATCGAGGAACATCGCCGTATCATAGCTGTCACATAAGAATCATTCGCATTCACGTGGAATGCGGTCGCGGACCCCCCGATGCGCATCCTGCTGACCCTGCTGTGCTTGCTGCTCGCGCTGCCCGTGCTCGGCGTGCTGGGCGCGTGGGCCAGTTTCGATGCCGCCGCGTGGAGCGTGCTGGCGCACCAGGCGCAGACCGTGCTCGGCGGCTATGCCGTGCAGTCGCTGCTGTTGTCGGCCGGTGTGGCTGTCGGCGTGGCGGCGGTCGGCGCCGGCGCCGCTGCCGCGGTGGCGCTGTTCGAGTTTCCGGGCCGGCGCGTGTACGAGTGGGCGCTGCTGCTGCCGCTGGCGATGCCGGCCTATGTGCTGGCTTACGTCTACACCGACTTCCTGCAGTTCAGCGGCCCGCTGCAAAGCGCACTGCGGGCGCTCACAGGTGCAGAAGGCGCGAGGGTTTTGCGGCATTGGCCCGACGTGCGCAGCCTGCCCGGCGCCGTGATCCTGTTCGTGCTCGCGCTCTACCCGTACGTCTACCTGCTCGTGCGCACGTCGCTTGCCGAGCGCGGCATCCATCTGATGGAGGCGGCGCGCCTGCTCGGCGCCGGTTTCTGGCGCCGCGTGCGCGAGGTGGCGCTGCCGCTGTCGAGGCCGGCGCTGGTCGCCGGCGTGGCGCTGGCGCTGATGGAGACGCTGGCCGATTACGGCGTCGGCGCGTACTTCGGCCTGACGACACTGTCCACCGGCATCTTCAAGGCCTGGCTGATCATGAACGACCGCGTCGCCGCGGCGCAGATCGCGTCGGTGCTGCTGATCATGGTCGCCGCGCTGCTGTGGGCCGAGCGGCGCGCGCGCAGCACGCTGCGTTTTGCCGCCACGCGCATCTCGGCCGCCGACGGCCGTGAAGCGCGGCCCGTCGTCCTGCGCGGCCGCATGGCCTGGCTGGCCTGGGTGCTGTGCGCGCTGCCGGTGCTGCTGGGCTTCGTGCTGCCGCTCGTGCTGCTGGCTCGCCTGGTCTGGCGGGAGGCGCTGTACGGCGATGTCGGTCTGCCCTGGGCGCGCTTCGCTCAGTGGTGCGCCAACAGCTTCGGCCTGGCCGCGGCAGCCGCGCTCGCCGCGGCCGCACTGGCGCTGGCGCTGGTCTTCGTCGCCCGCGTGACGTCGCCGCGCGATCCGCGCTCGCGGGCGCTGCAGGCCGGCACGTCGCTGGTCTCGCTCGGCTACGCCGTGCCCGGCACGGTGATTGCCATCGGCATCCTGTTGCCGCTCGGTGCGTTGCAGGCGGCGTGGCCCGACGTGGCGTTGGCGTCGCTGGTCACAGGCACGGTGGCCGGGCTGCTGCTCGCCTACCTGGTGCGCTTCTCGGCGGTGGCGCTGCAAACGGTGGACGTCGGCTACACGCGCCTGCCGCCGAGCCTGGACGACAGCGCGCGCATGCTCGGCGCCTCGCGCAGCCGCCTGCTGGCACAGGTGCATGCACCGCTGCTCAAACGCTCGCTGTTGGCGGCCATGCTGCTGGTCTTCGTCGACGTGATGAAGGAGCTGCCGGCCACCCTGGTGCTACGGCCGTTCAACAGCGACACGCTGGCGGTGGTGGCCTACAACCTGGCCCGCGACGAGCGCCTGGCCGAAGCTGCGCTGCCGTCGATCGCCATCGTGGTGGTGGGCTTGTTGCCGGTGCTGCTGCTGGTGCGCGCTATCAGGCGGTGAGCCGCTGCACTGGCGCCTCCGGCAGGAATCGAACCTGCATCTAGCGCTTAGGAGGCGCTCGTTCTGTCCATTGAACTACGGCGGCGTGCTGCAATTTTAGTCACGGGCGTCCGGCTGCGACTCATCGGTTCGTGTGGATCGGGAGTGCGCATCTCTGCCTGCTACCGTGAATCGAAGGGGACAGCCGACGACGTGCGATCAGCAAGCACGCGGCCGCAACGCACGAGGTATACGTTGGGGACCTCAACTGCCCGGCGCGCGAGAACAGCGTCGAGGATCGTTCATCCAGCCCCGGCGGCAGCGGCGCCGGACATGCCGGGCATGCGATCAGCGCGACGCTGTTGGGCGGCTTCGAGGTTCGCGTCGATGGCCACGTGATCGCCAACGCGCAATGGAAACTGCGCCACTCCCGGCAGCTGTTTCAGATGCTGCTGCTCGAGCCGGACGTGCTGCAGCGCCAGCAAATGCTGTCGGCTTTGTGGCCGGACACCGACCCCAGCGCCGCCGCCAACCGGTTGCACCACACGCTGCACCTCGTGCGCCGCATCTTCGTTGCCGCCGGGCTGCCGAAGGCCGCGCCCGTGGTCCTACTCGGTTTGCAAGCGGCTGCTGCGCCACGAGCTGGATGTCGATCCGTCGCCGGCTACGCAGGCCGTGCTGCAGCGTATCCTCTCGACGCCGGCTGCGGCGCCGCAGCCCGGCTCGACCCTGTCGGCCCCGGCGCCGCGCTGGCACTACCTGCCGCGGCTGTATGCGGTGCCGCTGCTGGGCCGCGAGGCCGACGTACAGGCCTTGCAGGACCGGCTGCTCGATCCGACGGCGCGGCTGGTCACGATCACCGGGCCGGCCGGCCTGGGCAAGAGCCGGGTCGCCCACGCGGTCGTGGAGCGCGTGCAGGACCGCTTCGCCAGCGGCGCCGTCGCCGTCTCCTGCACCGGGCTC
>JANNJX010000055.1:0-5055 GCA_031396005.1 Burkholderiales bacterium | reverse complement strand
GGCGTCGCCGGCGATCAGTGCGGCTTCGCCGTCGTCGAGCAACTGCCGGCGCTCGGTGCTGTCGACGCGGCCGGCGGGCGCGGCGAGCAGGCGCCGCCAATCGTCGAGGCTGCGCGGCGCGCTTCGGTCCTGCGCGATTGCAGGTGCACCCGCCGCCAGCAGCGCCACCAGTGCGGTGCGTCGGGCCATGCGGTCATCGCGCACGCCCGTCAAGGCAACAGCGTGATGCGCGGCTTGCCCAGCCCGGCGGCTGCGGCGTCGTAAGGCGCTGCGGGCGCGTTGTAGGCGGCGAGGTAGGCCACCAGTGCGTCGATGTCTTGCGCGCCGCCGAGTGAATTGGCGCCACCGAGCAGCGTCGTGAAGCCGTCGCCGCCGGTGGCGATGAAATTGTTGACGGTGACGCGGTAGGTCTTGGTCGGGTTGAGCACCACGCCGGCCTGCACGATGCGCTCGGGCACGCCGCTGGCGACCGGCGGCACGACGGTGACGTTGGTCGGCGTCAGCGTCACGTCGACGACCTTCACGCACGGCGCTGCGCTGGCGCGCCACGAGTACGCCAGGCCGTTGGAGATCTGCAGGATGCGTTGCGTGGTCTGGCCCAGGCAGCCGACGAACTGCTGCTCGAGCAAGTCCTTGATCTGCTGCGCGGTCAGCGTCATCGTCACCAGGCTGTTGCCGAACGGCTGTACCGTGAAGGCGTTGCCGTAGGTGATGTTGTACGGGTAGGTGGCGCCGGCGAACGCGAAGCCCGGGCTGCGCACCCCGCCCGGGTTCATGAAGGCCATCACCGCGCCGCCGAGCGCAGCCGGTTGAGTGGCCGCGAGTTGTGCGTCGGCGATCAGGTCGCCGGCCGGCATCACGCCGGTGGCATCGGCGGCATTGGGCAGCGCCGAGGTGATGCTGCCGATGACCTGGTTGGCCAGCGGCGAGACCGCGCTGCGGTACGCATCGACGACGTTCTTGACCTCGGGGTTGGCGGCGATGCGCGCCGCCAGATCGGCGTCGGTGCGATCGACCAGGCGGTTGGTCGGTGCGACGGCCATCACGTCGCCGCTCTTGCGGTCGATCTGCACGTCGATCTCGGTCAGCACGCGGCCGAAGGCGCTGGCGCTGGTCACCGGGATCAGGCGGCCGGCGGTGTTCGGCAAGCCGGTGGGGCGTGCCACCGCCACGGCCACACCGTTGACGCTGGTCACGTCCACCGTGCGCGCCGAGCAGTTGTAGGCGGCGTGCGTGTGGCCGCTGATCACCAGGTCCACCGCGTCGTCCAGGCGCGAAACGACCTTGCGGATTTCGCTGTCGCTGCCATCGGCGTTCTTCAGGTCGCCGACGCAGCCGTTGATGTCGCTCGCGTTGCCGGCGCCGTTCTGGAAGCCGCCCTGGTGCACCAGCACGACGATGGTCTCGATGCCGCGTCGGCGCAGGTGCGGCACCAGCGCGTTGACGGTGTCGGCCTCGTCGCGGAACTCGAGCCCGGCCACGCCGGTGGGCGTGACGATGGTCGGCGTGGCCTTGAGCGTCATGCCGATGAAGGCCACGCGCACGCCGCCGGGAAAACGCTTCACGCCGTAGGGGCGCAACAGCGGCCGGCCGGTCTGCTGGTTGATGACGTTGGCCGACAGCCACTGGAACTGCGCGCCGTCGAACTGGCCGGGCTTGTCGGAGCCGAAGCCCTTGCAACTGTTCGGGTCGGGCACGCCGTCAGTGAGCTTGCAGCCGCCGTGCTGCAGCCGCTTCAACTCGGCCGAGCCACGGTCGAACTCGTGGTTGCCGACGGCGTTGAACTCGAGGCCCATTTTTGTTCAGCGTCTCGACCGCCGGCTCGTCGAAGAACAGCGCCGAGATCAGCGGCGTGGCGCCGATGAAGTCGCCCGCGCCGACGACCACGTTGTTGCGGTTGCCCTCCTTCATGCGTGTCACCGCCGCGGCCATGAACTCGGCGCCGCCGACCGCCGGGCGGTTGGCCACGGGGATGGTCGTGTTGGCGCCGAAGGTGCCGGGCGACTCGAGGTTGCCGTGGTAATCGTTGAAGCCGATGATCTTCACCGTCACCGGTTCTTTGGGTGGTTTGTGTTTTCTCGCATCGTCGTGCGCCAGCGCGGCCAGGCCGACGGTGGCCGCGGTGACCGCCACAGCGGTACGGGCGAGGCGGAAGAGAGCGTGTCGCATGGAAACTCCTGGCGTGCAGCAGCACACCCGGACCATGGCAGCAGGAGATGACAGGCGCGTGAAGGCGCCTGTCTGAGCCGCTCAGTTTTTTAGCCGCTCGTTCTGCGGAAACATCGCGCGCCTGGCTTCGTCGTCCATCTCGGCCTTGAAGGCGTGCCGATCCTTCAGCGCGGCGGCACGCTGCGCGGCTGGGCGGGCGTTGATGGCATCGAACACGCGCTTGACGTTGGGCAGTTGCTCCCACGCGGTGTCGCCGAGGGCGAACGGCGCGGCACGGCACCAGCCCCACAGCGCCATGTCGAGCAGCGTGTAGGAGTCACCGGCCATCCACGTCTTGCCGGCGAGGTGCGCGTCGACGATCTTCCAGTGCCGCCAGGCCTCGAAGTCGTAGCGGTTCACGGCATAGGCGATCGGCTCCGGCGCGTAATGCTTGAAGTGCACGCACTGGCCGGTGAAGGGCCCGATACCAGACGCGATGAACATCAGCCACGACAGCATCGGCCCGCGCTCTGCCGGCGCCGGCAGGAACTGGCCGCTCTTCTCCGCCAGGTAAAGCAGGATCGCGTTGCTGTCGAACACGGTCGTCGCGCCGTCCACGATCACCGGCACCTTGGCGTTCGGGTTCAGGGCCGTGAACGCGAGCGCATGCTGCTCGCCTTTGCGCGTGTCCACTGGAATGGCTTCGTAGGGCAGGGCGGACTCTTCGAGGAAGAGCGCGACCTTCATCGGGTTGGGGGCGAGGGAGTAGTAGAACTTGAGCATGGGCGAGCCTCGAAACGGTTGCAAAGGAGGATTGTGCGGCGCGTCAGCGCGCGGGCGCCGGCAGCGCCTGCCAATCGGCTACCGCCAGACGTGCCACCACCGTCCAGTGCGTGCCGCCGGGTCGAATGACGGCGGCTTCGCCTTCCATCAGATGCGGCGCGCCGGCGATGGCGCGAAACGGGGTGCCGTGGCCGACGATCCAGCGGTTGGTTCCGGCCGCGACCGGCGCGGCCAGCAACTGCTTCAGGCCCGGGTAGTCGCCGCCTTCGGACTCGCGGATCTCGTTGCGCGGCGTCACCGCGTCGCCGAGCATCAGACGCGCATGCGCCATCGTCCGGCAGTACGGGCTGGCCACGGCTTGGCCCGTGCGCAGGCGCAGCGCGCGGATGCGCTGGCCGATCGCCGTGGCATCGGCGCGGCCTTGCGCCGACAGCAGGCGCTGGTTGTCGCAGTCGTCGAGAGCGCGCATGCCGCTGTCGTTGCGCGAGAAGTCGGCGGCGGTGTGGCGGAAGTAGACGACATAGCCGCCACGCTGTAGCGCGGAGACCAGCGCCGCGCGCTGCAACTGCGAACCCGCCACCGGCGCCGACGACTCGGTGCCTGCGATGCCGGCGGCGCGCACCGGGCCCACGGCCGCCAGACACGCCCCAACCCCCAACACGATCGCAACGGCACGCAAGCTCCACTTCATGAGCCCAGCATGCCGGTGACGCAGATCCCGGTGCGCGACAGGGGGCATTGCCTGCCGCTGCCGCCCAGCGGCGCGTGCGCGGGCAGGCGTCGCGCAGGGTCCAGAGCGTCCTGTCGCAGAAGACGACGACCTTCCTCGATGCGCGTGGCTTGGCGTTACCGGCTCCCACCCCGCCGCCTCATCAACAACCACGCCGCCGGCACGACGAACATCGACAGCAGCGGCGCGCTGACCATGCCGCCGATCATCGGCGCGGCGATGCGGCTCATGACCTCGCTGCCGGTGCCGCCGCCGAAGAGGATCGGCAGCAGGCCGGCCAGAATCACGGCCACCGTCATCGCCTTGGGGCGCACTCGCAGCACGGCGCCGTCGCGGATGGCGTCGAGCAGAGATTCGGCGCTCTGCTGTCGCTCGTCCCAGGCTTGCTTCAGGTACAGCAGCATGATGACGCCGAACTCGGCCGCCACGCCGGCCAGCGCGATGAAGCCGACCGCGCTGGCCACCGACAGGTTGTGGCCGAGCGCCCACAGCAGCCAGATGCCGCCGACCAGCGCGAAGGGCAGCGTGGCCATGATCAGCAGCGCCTCGTCGATGCGGCGGAATGTGAGGTAGAGCAGCACGAAGATGATCATCAGCGTGAACGGCACGACGAGTTTCAGCTGCCCCGCCGCGCGTTCGAGGTACTCGAACTGACCCGACCAGGCCACCGACACGCCCGCCGGCAGCGCCACCTGCTCGGCCACCGCGCGCTGCATCTCGCGCACCGCGCCCGCGAGGTCGCGGCCGCGCACGTCGACATAGATCCAGCCCGCCAGGCGCGCGTTCTCGCTGCGCAGCATCGGCGGGCCGTCGCTGATGCGGATGTCGGCCACGTCGCCGAGCACGAGGCGCGCGCCGCGCTCGCTGACGATGGGTAAGCGCTTCAGCTTGTCGAGCGAGTCGCGCAGCTCGCGCGGGTAGCGCACGGAAATCGGGAAGCGCTGCGTGCCTTCGACCGTCTCGCCGATGTTCTCGCCGCCGATCGCGGAAGACACGACCGATTGCACGTCGGCGATGTTCATGCCGAAGCGCGCTGCGGCGTCGCGCCGGATGTCGATGTCGATGTAGCGCCCGCCGGCCAGGCGCTCGGCGAGCGCGCTCGACACGCCGGGCACGCTCTTGACCGCGCGCTCGATCGCCAGCGCCGTGCGGTCGATCGTCGCCAGGTCCGGCCCCGCGACCTTGATGCCGACCGCGCTCTTGATGCCTGTTGCCAGCATGTCGATGCGGTTGCGGATGGGTGGCACCCAGATGTTGGTCAGCCCCGGCACGCGCACCGTGCGGTCGAGCTCGTCGATCAGCGCCTCGGGCGTCAGGCCCGGTCGCCACTGGTCGCGCGGCTTGAACTGGATCGTCGTCTCGAACATCTCCAGCGGCGCCGGGTCGGTGGCGGT
>JANNJX010000032.1:0-1580 GCA_031396005.1 Burkholderiales bacterium | reverse complement strand
AGCGCGGCGGCGGATTCGGCGCGCAGCCGCGCGATCGTCATCGCGCCGATCTTGTACGCCAGCGCCTGCCCCGGCCAGGCGATGTAGCGATCGACTTCGGCGGCCGCTTGTCCGCGGCTGCGCGACGAGTTCGCGACCAGGTAGTCGATCGTCTGCTCGCGGCTCCAACCCATCGCGTGCAGGCCGGTATCGACGACCAGCCGCAGCGCGCGCCAAATGTCCTGCTCCAGCCAGCCGAAGCGCTGGTACGGATCGGTGTACAGGCCGAGTTCGGCTCCCAGGCTCTCGGCGTACAGCGCCCAACCTTCGCCGTACGCCGTGATCCAGTTGAAGCGCAGCGTGGCCGGCAGCGCTTCGTTCTCGCGCCGCAACGAGCTTTCGTGGTGATGACCCGGCGTCGCCTCGTGCAGGTACAGCGACTCCATCGTTGGCGTTGTGCGCGACGCCAGATCATGCGTGTTGAAGTAGAAGACGCCAAGCCGCGAGCCGTCGGTCGCTGGCGGCGTGTAGTCGCCCGCGGCGGAGGTCGGCGCGCGGTGCTCGGGCGTGGGCCGCAGTTCCAACCGCGACTTCGGCCGGCGCGCGAACAGCTGGCCAAGCGCCGCATCGACGCGCTCGCCGATCGCGCTGTAGCCGTCGGCGAGCGCCTGCTCCGAAGCCGGCTTGAAGCGCGCGTCGGTGCGAATGTGCTCGAAGAACTGCGCGAGTGTGCCGGCAAAGCCGGCCATCGCCCTCACGCGCTCCATTTCGCCTCGTAGCCGTGCCACCTCGTCGAGGCCGACGCGGTGGATCTGTTCCGGCGTCATCCTCGTCGTGGTGTGTTTCTCGACCAGATGCCGATACCACGCGGGGCCGCCGGGCAGCGCAGTGATCGCGACCGAGTCGCGCGCTGCACGCAGGTAGTCGCCGCCGAGGAAATCGCGCGTGCGGACGAATGCGGGCTTCATTTGCCGCTCGATCGCCGCGGCGTACGTGCGCGCGAACCGTTCGCGCTCGGCGGCCGGCAACGCCGCCGGCCACAGGCGGATCGGCCCGTAGTACGGCGACGCTTCGAGCGGCTGCGCGATGAAGCGGTCGAACTGCGCGACCATGCGGTCGACGATGACGCGCGGCTGCACGATGCGCAGCGCGATGCCCTCGCGGCAGCGCTGCACCGCCAGATCGAGCCAGCGCACGAAGCCGTCGATGCGCGCAAGGCCGTTGTCGTAGTCGGCGATCGTGCGGTACGGCGCGACGCCGCGGCCCGACGACCAATCGGCGAATTCGACATTCCAGCTGTCGAAGTGGTCGAGCGGCAGCCGCGACCAGACGCCGGCGAGTTCACTGCCGTGCTCGCGCAGTGCCAGCTCGCGCTGCCAGGCGAACGCGTCGCAGGCGATCGCGTCAACGTCGGCGAGCGCGCTGCGATCGATCGCGGCCAGTGCCGCCAGGTCGCTGCGTGCAGAGGTGCGCTCGGCGGCCAGGTGCGCGTCGGAGAGGTAGTCGCCGAAGCGCGCGGCGTGGCGCAGGTCGCCGCGCAGCAGCGCGCGCCACGGATGGCGTTCGAGCGCGGCCTCGTCGGACGCGTGCAGCAGCGCGGC
>JANNJX010000496.1:0-2001 GCA_031396005.1 Burkholderiales bacterium | reverse complement strand
CTGCTGGCGCAACTGCCGGCGCTGGAGATCGTCTCGATCATGGGCGTCGGTTACGACGGCGTCGACGTCGCGGCGTGCAAGGCGCGCGGCGTGCTCGTCACGCACACGCCCGACGTGTTGAACGACGACGTGGCCGACCTGGCGATCGCGCTGGCGCTCAACATCGCGCGCCGCATCCCGCAAGCCGACCGCCACGTCCGTGACGGCAAATGGCCGCAGGGCCCGATGCCGTTGGCGACGAAGATGAGCGGGGCGCGCTTGGGGCTGGTCGGCATGGGCCGCATCGGCCAGGCGATCGCCGAGCGCGCGCTGGCCTTCGGCATGAAGATCGCCTACACCGCGCGCAGCGCCAAGCCAGCGCTGCCGTATGCGTTTCATGCCACTCCGCAGGCGCTGGCCGCGGCCAGCGACTTTCTCGTCGTCATCACGCCCGGCGGCGCGGCCACGCGCAAGATGATCGACGCCTCGGTGCTGCAAGCACTGGGGCCGAAAGGCTTTCTGATCAATGTCGCCCGCGGTTCGGTGGTCGATGAAGCGGCGCTGATCGATGCGCTGCAACGCAATGTGATCGCCGGCGCCGCGCTCGACGTGTTCGAGAACGAGCCCAACGTGCCCGAGGCGCTGCGCGCTCTCGACAACGTGGTGCTGGTGCCGCACATCGGCAGCGCGACCACGGCGACACGGCATGCGATGGCGAATCTGGCGTTCGAGAACCTGCGCGCATTCTTTGCCGGCGAGCGGCCGCCGACGCTGGTGCCGGAACTGCGCTAACGCCATGGGCGCGCGAACGGTCGTCGTCATGGGCGTGTCCGGTTGCGGCAAGTCCACCGTCGGCACGCGCCTGGCGCAGCAGATCGACGCCACGTTTCTCGACGCCGACGACTTCCACCCGCCGGCCAATGTCCGCCGTATGCGCGCCGGCATCGCCCTGACCGACGAGGAGCGACAGCCGTGGCTCGAAGCGCTGGCCGCGCGCCTGACCGCGGCAGCCGCGGCCGACAAAAGCGTCGTGCTGGCCTGCTCGGCGCTGAAGCGCAGCTACCGCGACGCGCTGCGACGCGGCGCGCCGGCGCTGACGTTGGTGCATCTGACCGGCAGCGCGGCGCTGCTGGCCGCGCGCATCGGCGCGCGCACCGACCACTACATGCCGCCGTCGCTGCTGCAGAGCCAGCTGGCGACGCTGCAAATTCCGGGCGCCGACGAGCATGCGATCACGCTCGACGTTGCCGCCACCACCGACGATCTCGTCGCCGCCATCGTGAAGCACCTGCCATGACCACACCGACCCTGACCCAAGTCCTCCTCGAAACCGGCGCCGACGGTCGCGCGCGCTTTGGCCAACAGCCCATCGCACTGAGCGAAGGCAAGGCAAGCCCGCGGCGCGCCTGTCGCCGCTCGTGCCCAGCGGCGGCCTGCAATGGCGCGAGAGCCCGGTCGGCTTTCGCAGCGACATCCATTGCACCGAGACGCCGCAGTGGCTGGTGATCCTGTCGGGCGCGATGGAGATCGGCCTACAGGACGGCAGCACGCGCGTCTTTCGCCCGGGCGACGCTTTCTATTCCAACGACACGCTGCCGGCAGGAGCGGTCTTCGATGCCAAGGTTCACGGCCACTGGAGCCGGCAGTTGGGTGACGAGCCGTTGCGCACGCTGTTCGTGCGCGCCTAGCCTGCCCCCCTGTTCCGCGCTGGTTCTCGGGCGCACCGGCGCGCAAAATCTGCTTCGCTGCCACGCCGAGGCGAGGCGCGGTGCGTCTTGATCGCCTCAGCGGTCCGCAGCCAGGAGCAGACAAATGTCCAAGCACGTGGCTAATGCAGTTGCCTTGGCAGTACTCGCATTCACGCTCGGCCAACAGGCTGCGGCCGGCGAACACAACCTGGAGTTCAAACTGGTCGTCAAGCCCATCGAGGTCAAGAGCCTGGAGGCGGCCAACGTCGAAGGCCAGAGCGTGGCCGTGATGAAGATGCACGGCGTGGCCTTCTTCAAGGACGGCCGCGTGGCG
>JANNJX010000795.1:0-5113 GCA_031396005.1 Burkholderiales bacterium | reverse complement strand
TGCGTCGGCCCGTCTTCGCCGAGGCCGATGCTGTCGTGCGTGAAGACATGGATCACGCGCAGCTTCATCAGCGCGGCCATGCGGATGGCGTTGCGGCTGTAGTCGCTGAAGGTGAGGAAGGTGCCGCCGTACGGAATGAAGCCGCCGTGCAGAGCCACGCCGTTCATCATCGCGGCCATGCCGAATTCGCGCACACCGTAGTTGATGTGGCGGCCACCCTTCTCTCCCCCGCGCACGGCGCCGCAGCCGGGGAAGTCGGTGAGGTTCGAGCCCGTCAGGTCGGCGCTGCCGCCGAGCAGCTCGGGGACTTTCGGCGCCAGCATAGCCAGCACCTTTTGCGAGGCCTTGCGTGAGGCGATGGCTTCCAGCGATGCGCCGAACTCAGTCAACGTGGCGTGCAGCGTGGCTTCGAAGTCGCGCGGCAGGTCGCCCGCCATGCGGCGCTCGAACTCGGCCGCGAGCTGCGGGTGCGCGCTGCGGTAGGCGGCGAAGCGCGCGTTCCACTGCGCCTCGCGCGCCGCGCCGGCTTCGCGCGCGTTCCAATGCGCGGCGATCTGCGATGGAATCTCGAACGGCGCAGACGACCAGCCGAGCGCCTTGCGCGTGGCTGCGATCTCGTCGGCGCCGAGCGGCTCGCCATGCGCCTTGGCCGTGCCTTCGCGTGCCGGCGAGCCTTTGCCGATGGTGGTGCGGCAGACGATCAGCGTCGGCTTGTCGGCGGAGGTTTTCGCCTGCGCGATCGCCTGATTGATCTCGGCAATGCTGTGCCCGTCGATCGGGCCGATCACGTTCCAGCCGTAAGCGCGAAAGCGCATGGCCGTGTCGTCGATGAACCAGCCTTTGACCGCGCCGTCGATCGAGATGCCGTTGTCGTCATACAGCGCGATCAGCTTGTTCAGCTTCCACGCGCCGGCCAGCGCGCAGGCCTCGTGGCTGATGCCTTCCATCAGGCAGCCGTCGCCGAGGAAGACATAGCTGTGGTGGTTGACGATCTCGTGGCCGGGCTGGTTGAACTCGTCGGCAAGGAGCTTCTCGGCCAGCGCAAAGCCGACAGCGTTGGTAAGGCCCTGCCCGAGCGGCCCGGTCGTCGTCTCGACGCCCGGCGTCAGGCCGACTTCCGGGTGGCCCGGCGTCTTGCTGTGCAACTGGCGAAAGCGCTTCAGCTCGTCGATGGGCAAGTCGTAGCCCGTGAGATGCAGCAGCGAGTACAGCAGCATCGACGCGTGGCCGTTGGAGAGCACGAAGCGATCACGGTCGGCCCATTTCGAATTGGCCGGGTTGTGGCGCAGGTGGCTGCCCCACAACGCCACCGCCATCTCGGCCATGCCCATGGGTGCACCGGGGTGGCCGCTGTTGGCTTGCTGCACGGCGTCCATTGCCAGCGCACGCAACGCATTGGCCATGTCGTCGCGGGGCGCACCGCTCTCGCGGATCACCCGGTCATTGCTCGACGAACTCATCAGATCGCCCCGAGCGCGCGCTGCCGCCGCTCCATCATCCGCCAGATGTAGGGCGTGAAGATGAGCTGCATCGCCAGCTCCATCTTGCCGCCGGGCACAACGATGGTGTTGGCGCGCGACATGAACGAGTTGTGGATCATGTTCATCAGGTACTGGAAGTCGATGCCCTTCGGGTTGGCGAAGCGAATCACGACCATGCTCTCGTCGGGCGACGGGATGTCGCGCGCGACGAACGGGTTGCTCGTGTCGACGCAGGGCACGCGCTGGAAGTTGACATGCGTGTGCGTGAACTGCGGGCAGATGTAGTTCACGTAGTCGGGCATGCGGCGCAGGATGGTGTCGGTGACGGCCTCGGTCGAATAGCCGCGCTGCTTCTGGTCGCGCCACAACTTCTGAATCCATTCAAGGTTGATCACGGGCACGACGCCGATCAGCAGGTCCGGGTGGCGGGCGATGTTCACCTCGGGCGTTTTCACAGCACCGTGCAGGCCTTCGTAGAACAGCAGGTCGGTCTCTGCAGCCAAGTCTTCCCACGGCGTGAAGGTGCCGGGCTCCTGTTTGTACGGCGCGGCTTCTTCCGGGTTGTGCAGGTACTTGCGCTGTTTGCCGTTGCCGCATTCGGCGTAGCTGGCGAACAACTGTTCGAGTTCGGCGAAGAGGTTGTTCTCCGGGCCGAAGTGGCTGAAGTTCTGGTTGCCGGCCTTCTCGGCCGCGGCTTGGCGCAGCCGCATCTCCTTGCGGTCGTAGCGGTGAAAACTGTCGCCCTCGATGACGGCCGCCTCTACCTTCTCACGGCGAAAGATGTTCTCGAAGGTGCGCGTCACCGACGTCGTTCCCGCGCCCGACGAGCCGGTGATGGCGATGATGGGATGGCGTTCCGACATGTCGTTCAGTCCCTGAAAAGGCTGCGTTCGGCGAACAGCGGCGTGCCGGCGTCGCGTGTCGCCGGCTCGTGGTGGTAGCGCTCGATGCGCTCGACTTCATTCTTCGATCCGAAGATCAGGCCGATGCGCTGGTGCAGCGCCGTCGGCTTGACGCCGAGCATCGGCTGGCGGCCGGTGCTGGCACGCCCTCCGGCCTGCTCCATCACGTAGCCGATCGGGTTGGCCTCGTACAGCAAGCGCAAGCGGCCGTTCTTGCTCGGGTCCTTGGTGTCGCGAGGGTAGAGAAAGACGCCGCCGCGCATCAGGATGCGGTGCGCCTCGGCCACCATCGAGGCAATCCATCGCGTGTTGAAGTCCTTGCCGCGCGGTCCCGTCTTTCCTGCAAGGCATTCATCGACGTAGCGCTTCACCGGCGGCTCCCAGAAGCGGCTGTTGGAGCTGTTGATCGCAAACTCCTGCGTGTCGACCGGCACCGTGATCTTGGCGTGCGTCAACACGAACTCGCCGAGGTTCGGATTCAGTGTGAAGCCGGCGACGCCGTTTCCGACCGTCAGCACGAACATCGTCGTCGGGCCGTAGAGCGCATAGCCGGCAGCGACCTGCGTTGCGCCGGGCTGCAGGAAGTCGGCTTCGGTGACGTCGCGTCCGCTGTCGATCGCATCCTGCGGCGCGCGCAGGATCGAGAAGATGCTGCCGACCGAGACGTTGACGTCGATGTTCGACGAGCCGTCGAGCGGGTCGAACACCAGCAGGTACTTGCCGCGCGAGTACGACGTGGGAATCTGCCGCGGCTCGTCCATCTCTTCCGACGCCATGCCGGCGAGGTGGCCGCTCCACTCGTTCATGCGGATGAAGATGTCGTTGCTCATCACGTCGAGCGGCTTCTGCACTTCGCCCTGGACATTGACGTTGCCGGCCGCGGGCGGCTGCACCCCGGTCAACGCGTCGCCGACCTCGCCGAAGGAGACGATGCGCGCGATGGCCTTGCAGGCGATCGAGATGTCGAGGATCAGCGCGTTCAAGTCCCCGCTGGCCTGAGGGAAACGGCGGCGCTCCTCGATCAGGTAGCGGGTCAGGGTCCAGCGTTGCGACAGGGGCATGGTCAGCTTTCGAAGGTCAGGAACTGCTGGCAGAAAAAACACGACTGGCGCGGATGTCGCTCGCCGTCAAGGTGGTCAGGTCATCGCGGGTCAGCTCGCGATCGCGCTCGGTGAACAGCCGGCTCGCTTGTCGCAAGCGCATGCGATCGAGCGCATTGCGCACGCTGCGCGCGTTGGCGAAATGCGGTTGCGCCAGGCGCAGCGAGAGGTACTGGCCGAAGGCATCGCGTGCTGCGTCGTCGAAGCGGTAGTTCATGCCGTCGAGCATCTTGTCGCCGATCTGCAGCAGCTCGCCGTGCGCGTAGTCGGGGAAGTCGAGGTGATGCGCGATGCGCGACGACAGCCCTGGGTTCGACTGGAAGAACGTGTCCATGCGGTCCTTGTAGCCGGCGAGGATCACCACCAGATCGTCGCGGTTGTTCTCCATCACCTGCAGCAGGATCTCGATCGCCTCCTGGCCGTAGTCGCGCTCGTTCTCGGGCCGGTAGAGGTAATACGCCTCGTCGATGAAGAGCACGCCGCCCATCGCCTTCTTCAGCACTTCCTTGGTCTTCGGCGCGGTGTGGCCGATGTACTGGCCGACGAGGTCGTCGCGTGTCACCGCGATCAGATGCCCTTTGCGCACATAGCCCAGGCGGTGCAGGATTTCGGCCATGCGCATCGCCACCGTGGTCTTGCCTGTGCCGGGGTTGCCGGTGAAGTTCATGTGCAGAGAAGGCGTCTGCGCTTGAAGGCCGAGGTTCAGGCGCAGCTTGTCGATGACGAGCAGCGCGGCGATGTCACGGATGCGCTGCTTGATCGGCGCCAGACCGATCAGATCGCGGTCGAGCTCGTCCATCACGGCTTCGACCTGGCTCTCGGCGAGAACCGCGGAAACGGTGCGGGCTTCGCTCATTTAGATGCGCTCCGTCTGCGCTTGGCCCGAGAACGGCGTGGCGCCCGCGCTCATGCTGAAGTAACAGAAATCGCTCGGTCGCCACACCGCCCTCGGGCCTGATCCAGCGGTATTGCTTTTCGACGACGAAGACCAACAGCCACGCCCAGCAAGGCGATGGGTGGGCCGCGGGCGCAGCGCATAGGCGCCGCCGAGCACCGCAGGCTTTGGGTCGGCGCGCGTACCCGCGCGCTTCGTCATCTGACTCACCGCGTCTGTTCGAACGCAACGAGCGCAGCGAGTGAAGTGAGTTACGCGGTGCGACCCGAAGCCGAGGAGCACAGGGAACCCGTAGCGCAGCGAAGGGCAAGCCTCTGCGATGCGCACGCGGCCCACCCGTCGCCTTGCAAGCACCGACAGTGGAGCAAGTGACTTCATCTCACGCTGCCTTCGCCAGCGGCGCCGAAAGCTGCGCGCGCAGGGCGTCGATCACGGCCTTGTAGTCCGGCTTGCCGAAGATCGCACTGCCGGCGACGAAGGTGTCGGCGCCGGCGTCGGCCACACGGCGGATGTTGTCGACCTTGATGCCGCCATCGACTTCGAGCCGGATGTCGCGTCTACTGACTTCAATGATGCGCCGCGCTGCTTCGCACTTGCGCAGCGCCGAGTCGATGAAGCTCTGCCCACCGAAGCCCGGGTTGACGCTCATGATCAGCACGAGATCGATCTTGTCGATCACCCACTCCAGCACGTCGAGTGGCGCTGCCGGGTTGAACACCAGCCCCGCCTTGCAGC
>JANNJX010000722.1:0-5311 GCA_031396005.1 Burkholderiales bacterium | reverse complement strand
ACGTCGAGCATGGCCGCGGCTTCGAAGATCGGCCGATCGATCTGGCGCACGCCGGTGTAGCTGTTGATCACCGACGGCACGAAGGCCGAGACGAAGATCACCATCAGCTTGGCGGCGTCGCCTAGGCCGAGCCAGACGATGGCCAGCGGGATCCAGGCCAGCGGCGGGATCGGCCGCAACATCAGGAAGATCGGGTTGATGAAGGCTTCGGCGGCGCGGCTCGCGCCCATCGCCAGGCCGATGACCACGCCGACGGACGAGGCGACGACGAAGCCCATCGTCACCAGCAGCACGCTGCGCAGCACATGCTCGTGCAGGCGCGCGTTGCTGTAGCCCTCTATCGTGATCTGCTGCAGCGCCGCACCGACTTCCGTCGGTGTGGCAAAGCGCGCCGGAGAAATGAAGCCCGTGACGGCGGTGAGCAGATGCCACAAGGCCAGCACCGCCGTCAGCGCGAGCAGCGCAGCGCCGGCGCGGGCGAGCGGGGAGCGTGGTGAAGTTTGCGCAGCCATCATCATGGATGTAAACGTTTTCAGTTTGGAGGCGAGCGAGGTCCAGGTCAAGCGCTGGTGTGCACTCGGTCGCTGGTGATTTCCCTATGAACGATGCCGATTGCACCGGCTCACCAGCACTGCAAACGAGTACATTCTCGGCATGCCGCCGCGCGACGCCCTGCCGACGATCGAAGACGTGGCCCGCCGCGCCGGCGTCTCCACCGCCACCGTCTCGCGCGTGCTGAACCAGACCGATGCGGTGCGCGCCGCGCCGCGTGCGCTGGTCGAAGCGGCGGTCGCCGCCCTCGGCTACGTGCCGAACGCCGGCGCACGGACGATGAAGCTGCGCCGCAGCGGCACCCTGGGCGCGATCTTCCCGACCATCGACAACGCCATCTTCGCCAAGGCCATCGATGCCTTGCAGCGGCGCCTGGCCGAGGCCGGCTACCAGTTGCTGATCGCCACCAGCGACTACGACGCGCGCACCGAAGAGAGCGCGGCGCTGACGATGCTGGCGCGCGGCATCGACGGCCTGCTGCTGTGCGGCTGCGGCCAGGATGCCAGCCTGCTCGGTCGCCTGCGCCAGCGCAACGTGCCGACCGTGCACGTGATGAGCTGGCCCGTGCCACCGGGTCGCATCGGCGTGGGCTTCGACAACGCACGCGCGATGGGCCAGGCGGTGAAGTACCTGCTCGACCTGGGCCACCGCCGCATCGCCATGCTGGCCGGCGTGACGCGCGACAACGACCGCGCCGCCGAGCGCGTGCGCGGCGTGCGCCAGGCGCTGGCTGCCGCACGCATCGCGCTGCCGGCGTCTCGCCTGGTCGAGCGGCGTTACGGCCTCGAGCCGGCCCGCGACGGCCTGCGCCAGTTGATGGCGGCGGACCCGCCGCCGACGGCGGTGGTCTGCGGCAACGACGTGCTCGCCTTCGGCGCCTTGCTCGAAGCACAACGCCTGGGCATCGCGGTGCCCGGGCAACTGTCGATCGTCGGCTTCGACGATCTCGAACTGGCGATGCACCTGCAGCCGGCGCTGACCACCGTGCATGTCCCGGCCGAGGAGATGTGGCGCTGCGCGGCGGAGCGGGTGCTGGCGGCGCTAGCCGGCGACGCGCTGCCGCAGGCCACGCAGATCCAGGTCTCACTCGTCGTGCGCGAATCGTCGGCGCCGCCGCCGAAGGCGCGCACGAAGCGCTAGCACGCTGAATCATTGAAATGGGCGGTGAGGGACGCGCGAGACGGGATGCGATGCACTTCGCAAAGCGCAGCGATGCCCATAGGCATCGAGAGGATTTGCAACGCCGCAGCGCGCTCGTATCGCGTGGACAGCACCGATCCGATTTCAGTGATTCAGTGGACTAGCGTGCGGCGCGGCTGCGCAGCCACGCGTCGAGTTGCACGCGCGTAGGCGCGCCGTCGGCGCCGAAGCCGCGCTCGCACTTGAAGGCTGCCGCGGCGCAGGCCCAGCGCACCGCCGCTGGCACGCCCTGCCCTTCGGTCAAGCCGATCGCCAGCGCGGCATGGAAGACGTCGCCAGCGCCGGTGGAGTCGATCGCCTTCACGTCCGGTGCCCGCACTTGCGCCGGCACCCCTTGCGCGTCGAGCCAGCGTGCGCCCTCGGCGCCGAGCGACACCAGCGCGATGCGCGGGCCAAGGGCGAGCGCCGCCGCCAAGGCGTCGTCGCGATCGCGGCTGCGGCCCCATGCCTCCAGGCCCGGCTCGGAGAAGGCGACCCAGCGCGCCAGCGGCACGAGGCGGTCGAGCGCGGACAACGGCGCCACATCGGCGTCGAGCAGCGACGGCACACCGTGCTCGCGCGCCCACCGCAGCGCGGCCGCGGCGCCGTCGGGCCAGCGCGGATCGGCCAGCACGACATCGGCGCCTTCGAGCTGGCGAGTGTCGAGGGCGTGCGCGCGCGGGATCGCGTCGCCGCGGTGGATGTAGATCTGGCGCGCGCCTTGCCCATCGACGATGACGGCGGCGAGCGACGTGCTCGCGTTGTCCACGCTCTCCAGCCCGCGCGCTTGGACACCGTCGTCGCCGAGGCGAGAGCGCAGGAAGACCGCGGCAGCATCGTCACCGACGCGGCCGAGCAAGCGCACCGAGGCGCCGAGCCGCGCCGCCGCGATCGCCGCATGCAAGGACATGCCGCCCGCCCGCGCACGGTAGCCGCGGGCGATGGTTTTGGTGGGCTGCGCAGAAAACGCGTCGATCTGGAACACATGGTCGAGCGCGGCGTGGCCGACACAGGCCACGCGAAGGGATCTGTCGTTGTTGATCTCAGCCCGCGCCACGCAGCGAGGCTAACACCGCGTCGCTGACCTCGATGCCTTCGGCTTCGGCCTGCCGCCGCAGCGCCTCGCGCCGTGCACCGGGCAGGCGCACGCCATCATCCCTCAGCATTTCCGCGATCAGCACCTCGACGCGCGCCAGGTAGCTGGCGCGGCCGGCGAGCGCGCCGGGGTCGATGACGATGAAGACCTGGCCGATGCGCGGCGCATTGCCTTCATCGACGAAGAAGCTCGAGGCCTCGAAGCCGAACTGCGCACCGATGACAGCAGTGACCAACAACTCGACGATCAGCGCCAGCATCGCGCCCTTGGTCGAGGTGGCCGAGCCCAGCGGCAGCATCGAGCCGTCGAGCGCGGCCTTGGCATCGGTCGTCGGCTCGCCGTTCGCGTCGAGCGCCCACCCCAGCGGAATCGGCTCGCCCTTCTTCGCCGCCACCATCACCTTGCCGCGTGCGACTTCGCTCAAGCTGAGGTCGATCATCAACGCATCACCGCTGCGTCGCGCAAACACCGCGGCGACGGGGTTGGTGCCGAAGACCGGATGCCGCCCCCCCGCCGCGGGCATGGCCGCGGGCGAGTTCGCCAAGGCCAGGCCCACCATGCCGGCCGTGGCCACCGGCCGCAGGTGATCGACGATGACGCCGGCATGGTGGCTGTTGATCACACCGGCGATCGCGATGCCGTTGCTCCTGGCGCGCGAAATCGCTTCGCGCACTGCCAACTCACAAGCCGGAAACGCCAAGCCCCGGCCGGCGTCGATCTGCACGGCAGCGCTGCTCATCTGCGCCACGCGCGGCACCGCCGTGCCGTCGGCGCGGCCGTTCTTCAGGTGAGTGGCGTACGGCGCCACGCGCGACAGGCCATGCGAGCCGATGCCTTGCGCTTCGGCAAGCACGAGCGCACGCGCCGTGCAAGCCGCCATCGCCTCGTTGGCGCCCGCCGCTTGCAGCGCGCTTTGCACCAGAGCGCGCAGCTCGTCGAGAGCAACTTTCACTGCAAGGCTTCCAGCACTTTCCCGGCGACGAGGAAGCTGACACGCTCGTTGCTTTCGGCGCAGACGCCGGCGATGTGCGGCGTCAGCAGCAGGTTCGGACAGTCTTTGAAATGCGCCGAGGCCGGCAGCGGTTCCTGGTCGAAGACGTCGATCGCCGCACCGCCGAGAGCGCCGCTCTTCAATGCTGCGGCCAGCGCCACTTCGTCGACGATGCCGCCGCGCGCGGTGTTGATCAGCACCGCACCACGCTTCATCGAGCCGATGCGGCGCGCGTCGAACAGGTTGCGTGTGCTGTCCACCAGCGGCACGTGCAGGCTGATGACATCGGCGGCGGTGATGACTTCATCGAGCCCGGCAGCGCGCACGTCGTTTGCCGCGTACGCCGGGTGATCCGCGGCCATCATCGCGTCGAAGGCAATCACGTTCATGCCCAGGCCCTGCGCCAGTTTCGCCGTCAACTGGCCGATCGAGCCGAAGCCGATCAGGCCGAGCGTCTTGCCGGCAATCTCGCGGCCGTTGGACAAGGCGCTGCGTGGCCATTGACCGGCCGCGACCGCAACCGTGCTCTGAAAGGCGCCGCGCAGCAGCAGCATCGCGCTGGCGATCACGTACTCGGCCACGGACAGCGCATTCGCGCCGGTGGCCGGAATCACCTTCATGCCGCGCGCTTCGCAGGCCGGCACGTCGATGTTGTCGAGGCCCACGCCGAGCCGGCCGACGACGCGGCACTGCTTCAACGCGGCGAGCAGTTCACCGCGAACTTGCGTGCGGTTGCGCACGACGATCGCGTCGGCCCTCGCGGCCTCCTTCAACAGGCGCGGCGGATCATCGACGAGCTTCGGGTCGTACAGCACTTCGTGCGCTGCTCGCAACGCCGGCAGCGCGCGCTCGTCGATGAACTCGCTGATGACCACCCGGGCCATCAAGCGCTCTCGTAGAGCCTCGTCAGCACGAACTCCCGGTGCCCCAGCGCCTCGGCGGCCGTCAGCCGCCCGTTGGCGGTGCGCAGCATGCACTCGAGCAGCTTGTCGCCCGCCTGATCGAGCGTGATCTCGCGTTGCAGCAGGCCGCTCGTGTCCACGTCCACATGCTCGCTCATCAGCCGCACCGTGCGGGGATTGGCGCAAATCTTGATCACCGGCAGGATCGGGTTGCCGATGACGTTGCCCTGCCCGGTCGGGAAGAAGTGCACCGCGTAGCCCGAAGCCGCACACAGCGTCACCATCTCGGCGGCGGCGCTCGATGAATCCATGAACCACAACCCCGGATGCGTCGGCATCTCGGCCTTGTCGATCACGCCATCGACCGTGCACTTCTTGCCGATCTTCTGGATGTTGCCCAGGGCCTTCTCTTCGATCGTCGTCAGGCCGCCGGCAATGTTGCCCTTGGTTGGCTGCGACTCGGAGAGGTCGGTCGTCTTGTGGCGGTTGATCATGTCCTGATAGCGGTTGAACATGAACATGAACTGCTCGGCCACCTCAGGCGTCTTGCAGCGCTGCTCGACGATCTTCTCGCCGCCGGTGATCTCGCTC
>JANNJX010000721.1:0-10346 GCA_031396005.1 Burkholderiales bacterium | reverse complement strand
CCCGGCACCTTGCGCCAGCTGTAGCTCACCTTGCCGCCGAGCGTGTTGCCGTCGTAGGTGCCGAGCTGGCGGTTGCGCGTGACGTAGGTGTTCTGGACCTGCGCGTCGTCGCTGTAGAACGAGGCCTTGCTTTGCCGGTAGTGGCGCACGAAGCCATCGAGCAGGAAAGACTCGCCGACGTATCGGCCGTAGCCGCCTTCGAAGGTGTGTGACTTGACGTCCCAGTTGTCCCAGAAGTAGCGGTACGAGACGCGCATCGCATCGCGAGAGCCGAGGTCGCCGATGGCGCGGAAATTGATCGCGCGCGAGCTGCGCGTGCGCGGCACGTTCTCCGGTACTGCGGCGCCGAAGACGCGCGCGGCGCGGTACGGGTTGCCGAGGTAGCCGCTGTCGGAGATGGCTTCGAGGTTGGCGCTGGCCAGCCACTTGGCGGTGAGGATCTGCGTCACGCCGAGGCGGTACTGCCAGTGCTTGGCCTGGTCGAAGAAGCCGATCGTCTTCTGCCCGACCTTGTCGGCCGCGCGGGTGAAGCCGAGGTTGACCGTCGTCATGCCGCCGAAGGTCTCCTGCGAGACATCGACAGAAAATGCGTCGGCCTTGTAGTCGGGCTCCGAACTGCTGGCCAGGCCGAGCGTGATGTTGGCGTCACGCACCGCGTATTCGAGTCCCAGGCCGTACTCGGTGCGGCGCTCCTTGTAGGGACTGGCGGTGGTGACGACGTCGACCGACGCGTTGCTGACGGCATCGACATAGAGCTGCCCGGTCAACGAAACCTTGTCGGCGATCGACTTGCGCACCAGCAAGGCCGGGCCGTCGGACGTGAGGCCACCGCCGCTGTAGCGGTGGTACATCGCTTCGGCGCGGTCGGCGGGCAGCGGAGCGGCTTTGGCGCCATGCGCCGCAAACGCGCCGCCGAGCAGCGCGCCGAGCGCACGCAGCAAACGCCGCATCAACTCACTTGCAGCCACAGCCGCCTCCCTGCACGCCGTTCGCGCCGCGCGCGCCTTCGCGGATGTCGCGCACATGCTGGCTGTTCTTCGACGCCAGCAAATCGCCCTGCCACTGCATGATCGGGTCGGCGAGGCGCTCGCGCTCGTACGGCTTGACCCAGGGCTCGGGTGTGGCGCAGCCGCCGGCCAGCACCGCGACCGTGAGGATGAGAGCAAGAGAGCGCTTCATCGGGATCATTCCTTGAGTAATGAGCGCACCTGCTGCTCGTACAGCGCTTCGACGCCTTCCTTGTAACCGCGGTGCAAGTGCCGCACGCGGCCGTCGCGATCGATCAGCACCGTGGCCGGCATGGCGTTGAGGTCGTAGGCGCCGACGACCTTCTTCTCGGAGTCGAGCAGCACGGGGAAGGTCAGGCCCATCTTGCCGACCAGGGCGCGTGCCACCGCCGGGTCTTCGTCGATGTTCACGCCCAGCAGCACGAAGCCCGAGCCGCGGTACTTGTCATGCAGCCGCGACAGATGCGGCAACTCGACGCGGCACGGGCCGCACCACGTCGCCCAGAAGTTCACCAGCACCACGCGGCCACGCTGCTCGCCCAGGCGCAGGTTCGGCCCGTTCAACTGGCGCAGCGTGAAGTCGGGCGCCTGTGCATTCGGCGCGGCCTTCGCGTTCGCGGCGCCGGCGGCGGCGAGCATCGCGAGTGCGATCAGGTGGCGTCGGTCGATCATGTTTCCCACTCCCTCGTTGTTGCTTTAGAAGTACCAGGCAAAGCCGGTTGTCAGCTCGATGTTGTGCGTGGTCTGTCGCGGCCCCAGCAGGTCGATCGAGAAGATGTGGTCGCGCAACTCGACGTGCAGGCCCGTGCGGTCGGTCATCAGCAGGCGCATGCCCAGGCCGAAATTGAACGTCGAACGGCGGCGCTCTGCCAGCTTGGTGCTGCCGATGCCCGCCAGCAGGTACAGCGACGTCGCTTTGGCGCGGTTCGATCCGATGAAGACCTCGCCCGGCAACACGTTCCAGCCGGCGGTGACGTTGTAGTAGGTGAGCTTTTCTTCGGGCTGCGGGAAGATGCCGCCGCCGGGCAACAACTGGCGGTAGTTCTCGTCGCTGACCTTGGTCTGCGCGAGGTTGGCCTGGACGAAGAAGTCTTCGGTGATGTGGTAACCCAGGCGCAGGCCATAGACCGCGTTGGCGCCGAAGTTCTCTGTGGAATAGACGCCGCCGATCAGGCCGACCTCGATGTCCTTCGACGGAAACTTGGGCAGCTTGACGTCGCGACGCTCGACTTGCGGCACGACGACCTGTTCATTGGCGGGTTGCGTCGACTGCGCGAACGCAGACGCGGTGATGAGCGTGGCGATGAGCGCGAGCGTCTTTTTCATTTGTGCATGCCTCTCTTGTGGAGGTCAGTAGAAGAAGAAGGAAATGCCGGCGGTGACCGCGCGGAACTCTTGCGAGCGCTGGTCGGAGACGAAGGCCGTGTACAGCGTGTAGTCGGCGCGCAGCACGAAGCGCTCGGAGAGGTAGTAGCGAACGCCGACGGTGGCGTTGGCCAGGTTCGCGTCGGTGTCGGTGGCGCCGACCAGCGACTGGTTCGGGAAGTTGCGAAAGCGCCCGATGCCGATGCCGAGGAACGGCGACAGGCGCTGATCGCTCCACGGCTCGGCCAGCAGGTTGCCGTACCACATGTCAGTGCCGGAGAACACGCCTTGCACTTGCGCAACGCTGCCTTCGAAGCTCAGCGCATCGGACAGGCGGTAGCTCATCCAAATCTTTTGCATCGGCTCGCCGCTGAAGCGGCCGTAAGCGGCGCCGATCTGCACGCGGCGCGACAGGTAGTCGTCGAGCGCGGTGTCGCGGAAAGTCTTGGCCACACCGGCTTCGGTGAGCGTGGTGGCGAGCTGGCGGCGGTGCACCCAGCCGGTTTTCTCGTTGCCGGTGTCGCTCGCGGTGCGGACCTTGAACCAATCGGTGTGGCGCAGCTCGATGAAGACGAACTCGTGGCGCGCGGCCACGTGGTGCACCGGGAAGCCGCGGCCGGGGCCGGTGCGCATCTCGAGGTACGGGTCGGCCACCTTCACGCGCTCGGTGACTTGCGCATGTGCGGTGCCGAGAACGAAGAGCGAGAGCAGTAACGACAGCAGTGCCGTCGTTATCGTTTTTATTGCGTGTTGCATGTACCGGTGGCGGGGTCCGCAGGCGTGAACATCGAGGCCGAGGCGGTGCTGAATTCATCCTGGCCCTGCGGCATCGGACGGCTGATCCAGTAGGCGATGAGCCGCGCTTCGGGCGTGTCGGCATTGACAAAAATCTGGCCGCCGCCGTGCAGCACGCCTTGCACCAAAGGCTTGGTGAGCATCTTGCTGCTGGCCGGTGAGCCGACCACCGCCGAGCCTTGTGCCGAAAAGAAGTTGCGGTACATCTCGGTCAGGCGCGCTTCGTCGGGCGTGACAACAGCCAGATCAACAGACGCCGCGCTCTCGCGCATGCGAAACGCGCCGCCGGTGCCGTTGACGTTGTCATGGCAGCCCGATGCGGCGCAGCTGCCAGTGCCACCGGCGGGCAGCGCGAGCTGCGCCACCAGCGCCGGGTTGACGCACTTCTGAAAGTACACGAACGACAGGTTCTGCCCGCCACCGCCCGGCGTGTTGACCACGTCGGGCGGGTTGCCGCCTCCGCATGCGGCGAGCATGGCGGCAGCAACTGCCGAGGCAAACATCATCTTCATCAAGGAGCGCATCCTGAGGTGATCCAACTGGCGATCGCGGTGTATCCCGCGCTTCCAGCCGGCAACGGTGTCGTGCCGGCCGCCGCGCCACTCGGGTGCGGCGCCGTGGAGGGTCGCACGATGAGCGCGTTGCTCGACAGGTTGCAGGTGTTCGAGACCATCGACAGCGTGACGTTGTAGTCACCCTCCGGGCTTCCTGTCAGCACGAAGCGGCTGCGTGCAAAGCTGCTGCCGGTACTGGCCGCGCCCGAGCTGCCTGCAGGCTGGTGGCAGGCCACGCACTGGCTGTTGAGCACCGGCTGCACCGATGCATCGAACGCGGCGCGCGACAACGCGGTGGCGCGCCGCGCCGGACTGTTGCTGGCCATGACGTTGTTGAAGTACTGGCCGCCGAGGTCCATCCACTCGGTGACGACGCGCTTCTCGGCCGCGGTCAGCAGCGCAGCGTGGTTGGCCGGCATCGGGAACGTGGTGCGCGCAGCGTCGCTGGCCTTCAACGCTTCGCCGAAGATGATCTCGCCCAGGCGGCTCGAGCGCGCCAGACCTTCGGCGCCGCCGGCCATCGTCTCCACCAGCGCCGGGCCACGCACGACTTCGGCCACGCCGTCTTCGGTGCGCGTCACCGGCTGGCCGTTGGCGCCGATCAGCGGGTCGCCGAGCAGCAGCTCCTGGTATGAGGTCATGCGGCCGGTGCCGGAGATCGACGCCGAGAGGTCCAGTCGCGCATTGCCCGCGGCGTGGCAGCCGACGCAGTTGCGATCCCAGATCGGCTGCACATGGTCCGGGTAGTTGATGATGCCGTTGACCGGCGCGGTGCCTGCCGGCAGGCCGGCGTAGCTGATCGTGATCGCATCGCGCGCCGTGACGCCGGCGCGCGTGGTATCGGCCCAGTTGTCGGCGAACACCATGTCGCTCATCAACTGCAGCGCCGTCGGGTCGACCTTGGTGCGCGTGCTGGCCATCGTCTCGCCGCTGGCATGCTGACTGGCGAGCGCCGGGCGCAGCGCCGCCGGGAGCGTGTTGGTCTGCGCCGCGTCGTTGATCGAGGCGCCGCGGCGCGGGCTGTGGCAACCGTCGCAGGTGCGGCGCTCGCCGGGGCGCACCTGAATCCAGTTCAGGTGCGATTGCAGCGCGCGGCCTTTGGCGTCGATGATCGAAAGCGCCAGCGGCGTGTCAGCCGGCACTTCGAGCTTGAACGAACCGTCGGGCTCGACCGGTGCGTAGCCGAGGATCTGCTGCGGCTCGAAGTCGGTCTCGCCGATGGCTTCGCGCATGCCACTCATGCCTTCCTGCGGCGCCATAGCACGCGTCGCGCGAACAAAGCGCGCGGGGGCACAGTGGTACGCCGGGTCGGCCGGATCTTTCATCTTGCCGATGTCGGCAATCATGCTTCGCGTGTCGTCGGCATGCGTGGCTGCCGTCTGCGCGATGCCGCGAGCGCAGCCTGCCGGCAGGTCGCCCGGCACCAGCACGGTTTCGCCCATGCGGTTCAAGCCGTCGGTGTCGTAGATGCTGCGCACTTCGATCGTCGCCTTGTTGGCGGCAGCCAGCGTGGCGTTGACTTCGCTCGGCGCGGCCACCGCGGGCTCGGCGCGCGGCTGCAGGGCCACCGGGTCTGTGAACATGAAACCCGTCGGCGGCGAGGCCACGATCAGCCAGGTCTGCACCTTCGGGTCGTACATGTAGATCGAGTAGATCGGCGGCACGTTGTCCTGCACCGTGTCGGCAGCCTCTTCGGCCATCGTGCGCTCTTCGGACAGGCGCGCGATCTCTTCGGCGGTCAGGCGCGAGCACGGCACGATCACGCCGTCCTTGGTCACCTCGCAGGTGCGGAAGGCGACGAGCACGCGGTCGGTGCCGTCCCACAGCGGGTACGGCGTGGTCGCGCGGCCGACGAGCGAGAGGCCCATGCCGTCGGGGATCTCGCGGTCGGTCAGGTGCTTCTGGCCGCGGGCCTGCGCACTGACGCGGTTGTTGGCCGGCGTGTTGTTCTCCGAAAAATTCTCGACGTCGACCAGCATCAGCGCACCGCCCTCCTTGGTGCCCGACAACGACATCAAGGACGACGCGATGTGGCCTTTGAACTGGCCCGCCGGATCCATCTCGCGCGGGTGCAGAAAGCTGTTGCCCGGGCTGTGCGCACCGTAGCGCACGAACATGTTGGTGCCGTCCGGGCGGCTGGTGAAGATGGCGAAACGGTTGCGCGGGCCGACATGTTCCCAGCGCGAGAACATGATGTCGCCGTTGCTCTTGACCACCGGGTTGCGGTCATGGCTCTGGTTGACCGAGATCTGCGTGATCGCGCTGCCGTCGGCCTTCATCGTGTGCAGGTTCAACACGCGCTCGCGCTCGTACTCATCGACCGCGAACACGTCCTGGCCGTTGATGACGGACTTGGTGTTGGTCTGGCGGTTCGAGCTGAAGACGAAACCGCCGCCCGCGGGTAGGTAGGCCGGATCGACGTCGTCGCTCGCCGCAGACGCCGTGATGCGGCGCAGCGTGCCGCCCTCGAGGCCACTGCTTGCCGTCATGTCGTATTCCCAGATGTTCCAGCGGCCCGTGCAGGCGGCCGCACCCTCGATGGTCGAGGTGTTGGCCGTCGGGCAGCGCAACGCGAAGACGATCTTCTTGCCGTCGTAGCTGACCTCGGGGTCGGAGACGTCGCCCGTGCCCTGCGTGATCGACGCGGTGGCGTTGATCTCGCGCGAGCTCGGCGAGGACTTCTCGCGCAGCATCAGGTCGCCACCGGGCGCTGTCGGAGCGCCGTCGGTCGGGTTCATCGTGATCGTGTTGGCGCGCTTGGCGTAGGCGATCGACACGTCGCCGTTGACGGCCACCGTGTCGCTGCTGCTGGCGCTGCCGCTGCCGCAGGCGCTCGCCAGCAGCAGCGTTGCCGTGGCCAGCGCGCAGAGTGCGAATGCATTCCACTGTCTCGCTCGAGTTGTCGTCCCTGTCGTCATGATGAACCCCCTGTGCACGTGTTTATTGATGCCGTGCGGGCGTGCGCCCCGCCGACATTCCGCTCGAAAAATGCAACTCGCCTGCGGCGTCGACGACGATCGCGTCGACGCCTTCGATCGACTCGACCAGTTCCATGCCGCGCTCGGCGCCGAGCACGAACACGGTCTTGGACAGCGCCTCGCAGGTCAGGCCGTCCGGCGCCAGCACGGTGACGCTGCGCACCGCCGACGGCGAGACGCCGGTGGCCGGGTCGACGATGTGGTGATGACGCACGCCGTTCTTCTCGAAAAAGCGTTCGTAGTCGCCCGACGTGGAGATGGCGGTGTCTTCCAGCGGCAGCAGCGCCGCCAGGCCGTCGGCGTTTCGCGGGTCGCGCACGCCGATCGTCCAAGGCCGGCCGCACTTGTCGCCGATGACTCGGCTGTCGCCGCCGGCCGCCACATGGGCGTGGGCGATGCCGTGGCGTTTGAGTATGTCCGTAGCGTTGTCCACCGCATGACCCTTGGCGAAACCGCCGAGGTCGATGCGCATGCCGGGGCGCGCGAAGCGCACGCTGCGCGTGCGCGCGTCGAGTTCGAGGTGCTTCCACCCGATCGCCGCGCGGGCTTGTTCGAGCGCTGCCGCGCTCGGCGCCACGCCTTCGCGGTAGTCGTACAGACAGCCGGCGCTGGCGTAGGTGATGTCGAACGCGCCGTTGGAGAACTGCGAGAAGCGCTGCGCCTGCACCAGCAGCAGGAACATCTCGTTGGACAGCGCCACCGGCGCTTGCGCGGCATCGCGGTTGATGATCGACAGCTCCGAGTCGGCCTTGTGCGGGCTCATCGTGCGGTCGATGCGGTGCATCTCGGCCATCACAGCATCGATCGCGCGCTCGCCGCGCGCCGCGTCTTCGCACCACAGTTCGACGCGGATGGCGGTGCCCATCGCCACCTCGTCGCGCGCCAGCCAGGTCCCTGCGTCGTCCTCGACAACGCGCAACGGTGCTTCCTTTGCAGCAGCGCGTGGCGCGGCGGCGCTGTGCAGCGCACCGGCAGACGTGGCCATGGCTTTGGACCAGTCCCAAAGGCTGCGCACTTGATGACGTACCGGGCTTCGCACCGATTGCTTCCTCATGTCCTCTGTGGTGTGGGCTGCTTTTCTGAACGCCATGCGCACTCGCGCACACAGCGATTGCCGCGCATATTGCCGGCGTGCCCCCGCGCAAACTGGTGAACTTGTTGGCACTCCGCGGTGCGTTTACCTCCTGTCGCTATTCGCTGGCGGCGCAAGCCGCTCAGAAGTGCGAGCGAGTCCTTCGGCTGTTTGCAATCGCAACAGTTGCGGCGCCGTTCGAGAACTATTTGGAACGCGTGACAATGGGTGTCATGACCTTGCGTCGCCCCACTCGGCGTGTTGCCCTGCTCATCGCCCTGGCCTGCGGCTCTGCGCACGCGCTCGATCTGCAGGGCCACCGCGGCGCCCGCGCGCTGGCGCCGGAAAACACACTGCCCGGATTCGCGCTCGCGCTCGGCATCGGTGTGACGACGCTCGAACTCGACATCGCGATCACGCGCGACGACGTGCTGGTGATCCACCACGACCGCGCGCTGAATGCGGACATCACGCGCGGCGCCGACGGCCGCTTTCTCGAAGCCCGCGGCGCGCTGATCCGCAGCCTCGGCTTCGACGAGCTGCAGCGCTTCGACGTCGGCCGCCTCAAACCCGGCACGGCCTACGCCAAGAACTACCCGCAGCAACAGCCGATCGACGGCGCGCGCATCCCGCGTCTGGCGGACCTGTTCGCGCTGGTGCGCAAGGCGGGCAACGAAGAGGTGCGCTTCGCCATCGAGACCAAGCTGTCGCCGGACAAGCCGCAGGAAACCGTGGCCCCGGATGTCTTTGCGCGCGCCGTGGTGGCCGCGATCCGCGAGGCCGGCGTCGCCGCGCGCTCGACCATCCTCAGCTTCGACTGGCGCACGCTGGCGGCGGTGCAGAAGCAAGCGCCGGAGATCGGCATGGTCTACCTGAGCTCGCAGCGGTCCGGCTTCGACAGCATCGGCGCCGACAAGGCCGAGGGCTCGGTCTGGACCGACGGCATTCGCTTCAAGGACCACGGTTCGGTGGCGGCGATGGTGCGCGCCGCCGGCGGCAGGATCTGGTCGGCCTTCCACGGCGACCTCGACGCCGCCCAGGTCCGGCACGCGCAGAGCCTTGGGTTGCAGGTGCTGGCGTGGACGGTCAATGAACCCGCCGACATCGTGCGCGTGCTCGATCTCGGTGTCGATGGCATCGTCAGCGACCGGCCCGACCTCGTGCGCCAGGAGATGCAGCGCCGCGGCCTGGCGCTTCCGCCGTCCACGCCGGTGACTCCGTGAACGGACCCTGAGCGATGAGCTTCAGCGACAGCGACTGGACGCGCGACCCGCCGCTGCGCCCGCGCATGCCGCCATCGCAGCGGCGCGTGTGGATCCTGGCGACGGCGATTGCGGTGAGCTGCGTGGCGCTCGCGGTCGCGGTCTACGGCATCGAACAATTGCTCGATGCGTCGGCGCGCAGCGCTGCCCTCGAGCACATCGGCGAGGCCGCCACCAAGGCGCCGCCGAGTGCCGGCGTCCTGCCGCCGGCCGCGACGTCGGCGCCGCTGCCCGAGACAACCGTCGCGCCGCCGCGCGCCGGTGCTGCCAGCGAACCCGCCTCAGCGACGCCCGCCGCGTCAGCAGCCGCCAGCGCCGCCGACGCGCCGCCGCTGGCCGCCCTCGAAGCCGAGATGCGATTGCGCGCGCGCGAAACCGCACAACAGGTGGCGGTCGAAGCCGCGCGGCGCAAGGAGCGCGCCTGGCAGCGCTTCTACCAGCGTCCCGACTTCTGCGCCGACAACCCGACGGCAGCGCAGATGGTGCAGTGCGCGAACCACCACATCCGCGCGCGCAAGGAGTTCGAGGAGCGCTACGGCGCCGGCCGGCTGTAGCGCTACTGCACGAGCCGCTGCCGCCACGACAGGCCGGCTTCGGTAGTAGTCGCCGGCTTGTATTCGCAGCCGACGAAGCCGCTGTAGCCGATGCGGTCGAGGTGCGCGAACAGGAACGTGTAGTTGATCTCGCCCGTGCCCGGTTCGTTGCGACCCGGGTTGTCGGCGATCTGCACATGGCCGATGCGGGCCAGGTGCTTGTGCAACGTCGCCGCGAGTTCGCCTTCCATGCGCTGCGCGTGGTAGATGTCGTACTGCACGAACAGGTTGTCGGACCCGACTTCGTCCAAGATCGCCAGCGCCTGCGCGGTGCGGTTGAGGAAGAAGCCGGGAATGTCAAAGGTGTTGATCGGCTCGATCAGCAGCCGCAGCTTTGCCTTGTTCAGCTCGGCCGCGGCAAAGCGAAGGTTGTCGACGAAGGTCTCGTGCAGCGCCTTGGACGCGAGGCCCGCTGGTGCCTTGCCGGCGAGGCAGTTGAGTTGCGGCACGCTGAGCGCCGTTCCGACCTCGATCGCACGCGCGACGCCCTCCCGGAACTCGTTCACCCGATCGGGCAGGCACGCGATGCCGCGCTCGCCGGCGTCCCAATCGCCGGCAGGCAGGTTGTGCAGCACGAGCTGCAGCGCGTTGTCGTCGAGGCGCTGCTTGATGTCGGCAGTGGCAAACGCGTAGGGGAACAGAAACTCGACCGCGGTGAAGCCCGCCTTGGCCGCGCGCTCGAAGCGGTCGAGGAACGGATGCTCGGTGAAGAGCATCGAC